>JAUYUF010000192.1 GCA_030694835.1 Flavobacteriaceae bacterium
AAAATTCAGACCTTTTTTTATTCAAATTACTTGATTTTTACCAAATCAAAACTCTTTGATCATTATTTAAAAATAAAGCATCACCTTCTTTAATGTTAAATGCTTTATAAAACTCTTCAATATTCAACAATGGAACATATGCTCTAAAATTACCTGGTGAGTGTGGATCAGTCTTAATTAAATTACGTGTTGCATCTTCACGCGCTTTAGATCTCCAAACAGTTGCCCAAGACATAAAGAAACGTTGTTCTGGTGTGAAACCGTCAATATTTTCAGGACGTCCGCTTTCATTAAACTGTATTTTTAAAGCATCAAATGCAGCGTTAACACCTCCCAAATCGCCAATGTTTTCACCTAAAGTAAAGGTTCCGTTTACAAATACACCTGGCAAAGCTTCTAATGCATCATATTGAGTTGCTAATTTTTTTCCCAATACAGTAAAATTTTCTAAATCTGATGGTTGCCACCAGTTTTTAAGATTTCCATCAGCATCAAATCGAGCTCCAGAATCATCAAAACCATGCGATATTTCATGTCCGATTACAGCTCCTATTCCTCCATAATTTACAGCATCATCCGCTTGATAATCATAAAAAGGCGCTTGTAAAATCGCTGCAGGAAAAACAATTTCATTAAAAGTTGGACTAAAATAAGCGTTTACCGTTTGTGGACTCATTCCCCAACGTGTTTTATCAACTGGCTGACCTAAGTCTTTTAAATTATCAAAATAACTCCATTTTGAAACTTCTAACATATTACTTGCATAGGTTCCGCCCTCTTTAGGTGATTTAGTTACCATGGCACTATAGTCTCTCCATTTATCAGGATAACCAATTTTAACATTCATTTTATTTACTTTTTCATAGGCTTTTTCCTTGGTTTCTTCACTCATCCAAGATAAATTTTTAATCCTATTTAAATAAGCAAGCTTAAGATTTTGAACCATTTTGGCTGCTTTTTCTTTTGCTTCTGGCGGGAATTTTTCATCAACATATAATTTTCCTAATGCTTCACCAACTGTTCTATTCACCGTCTGTAAAGCTCTGTCATTTAAAGGACGCATTTTTTTAGAACCACTTAAAACTTTCTCAGAAAAACTCCAATTCAAACGTTCCATATCCATCGTTAATCTATTGGAGAAACGATCGATTAAAGACCATTTTAGATAATTTTTCCACTGATCAACAGAAGTGGTTTTGAAAACATTTTCTAAGGCTATAAAATAATTAGGCTCACCTACATTAATTGTATCCATATTTTTTACGCCAATTCCGGCAAAATAAGCACTCCAATTAATTGAAGGTGTTAATTTGCTTAAATCTGATATTGAAGTAGGATTATAACGTTTACGAGCATCTCGACGTTCTTCCTTAGTCATTCTTGGAACTGCTAAACTAGTTTCAAAAGCTAAAATTTCTGCAGCTTTGGCGGTTGCATTCTTTTCATTTTTATCTACATATTGAAACATTTTAGCAATATGACTCACATATTTTTCACGTTTATCTTTAGTGTCTGCATCTTGATCAACATAATAATCACGATTAGGTAAACCTAAAGCTCCGCTCCCTAAATTTCCAACATTGAGGTTACTGTTTTTTAAATCTGGACCAACTCTAAATCCGAAAAAACCTCCACCTCCAGACGATTCCATTTCAATCAGGTATTTTTGAAGATCTTGAATGTTTTTGATAGCATCAATCTTTGCCAAAAATGGTTTTATTGGATTGATTCCGTTTTTGTTTCTAGCAACTGTATCCATGATACTTAAATAAATATCTATGGCTTTATTTTGATCTGTACCATTAGCATATTTACCACTTGCAACTGCCTTATCTAAAATTGCTTGAACGTCTTTGTCTGTTTTTTCGCGCAACTCATCAAAACTTCCCCAACGTGTTCTATCGTCAGGAATAGCCTTAGTTTCTAGCCATTTTCCGTTGACATAACGGAAAAAATCTTGACCAGGTTTTACATTAGTATCCAAATATTCAAGATTGATCCCTCTTGATGTTTGTGCGTTTGCCATAGCTCCAATAATTAATATTGCAAGTATAGCACTGTTTTTAATTGTTTTTATCATTTTGTTTGAATTTATGTTTGAATTAATTTGACTTTTCTTCTTCCAGTTCAAAACCAAAAACGGTTCCTTTATCAACAGCTTCAATCCCATTAATCATCCAGCTTGGTGGATTATCTCCTTTGAGATAATGATCAAAAAATTGTGCCATTCTGATTGATAAATCTTTTCTATTCTTTTGTTTGAGTAAATTATGAGCTTCACCTTTATACATCAACAACCATGAAGGTTTTTGGAATCGTCTCAGCGCAATATAAAACTCTATTCCCTGCTCTTTTGGTACTGCTCCATCACTTTCATTTGCCATTATTAATAATGGAGTTTCAATTTGAGGAACTCCAAATAAAGGTGAATTTTCAATATATAAATCTAAATCTTCCCAAAGTGTTTTGCCAATTCTCGATTGGGTTTTTTCGTATTGAAAAGCTCTATTTTTACCCGATTCCCAACGAATTCCACCATAAGCAGATATCATATTAGCCACTGGTGCACCAGCCATAGCCGCTTTAAATTTATTAGTTTTAGTAATAATATGAGCTGTTTGATAACCTCCCCAACTTTGACCTTGAATTCCTAAATTAGCACTATCTACAAATGGTAATTTTTCCATAGCCTCCACACCAGAAACTATACAATTGTAGGCACTTTTGCCTGGATATCCTATTTCATAAACAATATCTGGCACAAAAACTAAATAACCATTACTTGTCAAATAAGCAAAATTAACCGTTGATGCACTTGGTTGCGGAGTAACATAATTATTCAATCGATCTGCAAATTTCTCATAAAAATAGGTAATCATTGGATATTTTTTATTGGCATCAAAATTTTCTGGTTTATACAAAATTCCCTCTAAAGGTTTTCCATCATACGAATTCCATTTTACTAATTCTGCTGTTCCTCTTAAATATTCTTTATCATGCTGATTTACTAATGAAACTTGTTTTACACTTTTAAAATCATTGGTAGTCCAGATATTTGGAAACTCATTTGTGCTTTGACGTGTATAAATAAAAACATTTTCTTGATTAGATTTTTTTAAACCTTCAAATAATTTCTTATCTGATTTAAGTAAACTAATTTTTTGATACGTTTTGGGATTTAAAGTATAAAAACCACTTTCTTTTATTTTTTTATCAAAACCTCTTAAAACCATATTCTTATTGTAATAAGAAACTTTATCTGCATCTTCTCTATCTTTTGATAACTGAACTAAACGATATTCAATTTTAGATAATCTTCCATCTTTTGTTAAATTTAATGGAGCTTTCTTACCAGATAAATCAAATTGCCAAATATCAAATTCATCATAAATCAAAACTGTTTGATTATCTACAAATCCACCAAATCCATAAGATCCTGGCAAGGCAGGTAAATCATTGTCTACTTCATAAAACGGAACTTTTAAAGTTGAAGTTAAGTTAATAATTTTATTGGTTGGCAAATGTAAAACATACCATTGCTGATCTTCATGTTGATAGTAAACAGCATTTTCTCCATTTTCAGATAATTTAGGTGATGTACTTGTTTTTTCAATAGCAAGTGTTTTAGTTC
>JAUYUF010000199.1 GCA_030694835.1 Flavobacteriaceae bacterium
GGCTTTTTTGACATCCTTCGACTCGAACAACATGTCTATAAGTTCGCGTTCTGACAGTTTGCGTTCCGGGTCGATCTTATTACATTCATCGATTATGATTTTACTGAATTTTGTATGGGGCAGGTTCAATTTCTCGTCCCTGTACATCTTTATTAACCATGCACCCTGCCGTTTTCTCTTATCGTCCTCGAACTTTTCTTCTGGTGATTTTTTAAACAAGCTCATTTACGATTCCTCCCGATGCTTCAGCCATAATGCAAGTTCTTTCATGACCGGGGATGCCGTTACATCCACAACAGGAACGTGTATTCCCTGCTCTGTTTGTATTGATGACTGGTATTCCGGCATTTCTGCATAGTGTATTGAGGGACTGTATAATTTGCCTTCTATGAGTTTTAAAAATGCCGCGTCTGTGTTCGGCAGAAGGGCGGAAAATAAAAATACAATACCTTCAGCCCAGTTGAGTGCCATCATCTGCCCGGTTGCCGATGCCAGTAAACCGGATGGCCTGGCCAGATCTTCAATTCTTTTTTCCAGAACGTATTCAAAAACATATATTGATTCTATCGGTGTATGTTTTATTATTACCATTTTAATGTCTCCGATGTCGTTTGTTTTCTTCACTGTTCATCTACGGGCATTTTACCCTACCCTCCGCCTATCTATTTCATCCTGCAGGATTTTCGATTGCCTGCCCGCCTCGTGCTTTATTTGCTGTACTTCTTCATTTAGTGAAAGTATTTCTTTATTCAGCGCAACCAATATCTCGAACAGCGGTTTTGTGTACTCGTCCGCGGGCTGCCCCACAAGTTTTTCAAGCATGTCCAGCCTTCCCGGACACTCTCCAAGGCGTACCGCGCCTAATTTTGCAATCTCTAATTCATCTACGGGCATTTTACCAACATTCGCCATGTCTTTTTTGATATCCATTTTCTATACCGCCTCTGCGTGTTTAAGCGATCTTTCTATCCTTCCCGTTCGTTGTTTACTGGCAGTGCGGATGTCATCGGGACATTGATCCCCAGTATAAAAATCGCCGCCAGATATGTGTATTTGGTTATTGCATTCCGGGCATTTGTTCAGTAGATGTATCTCTTTGTAGCGGGTTGGGTCGGGTTCAGGGGGGGAGTTATATATTCTTTCAAGATTTTCCCTGACAGTTATATTTTTACCGCAGTACGGACATTCCCCTTCTAATACATATACAGTAGTGCATTCTGTTTTTGAAACTATGGGGATTTTCTCTTTTACTTTTTCAGCCCATGTTTGCCGGATGTTTTCGATATTCAGAAGACAATTGTGATATGTCTTCTCCGCAAACTTTCTATCCCCGAAGCTATCTGATATAACTTCTGAATCCCTGGTGTTTATCTCTACACTGCAATGCGGGCATTTCCCGCTTGACGAGTATGTGACTTCATACTCGATTTTAGTCAGTTCGGCTTTTTGCATTGATATCCTCCTAAGAACTTTTTAATAATGTTTCCGGTTTGAATCATATCTTCCCCCTCCACCATTCCAGCATATCCCCCATGCTCTGCGCAAACCCGATCTCTGGCTTCCATCCGGTCCTTTTGTAGAACTTCGTGCAGTCGCCCACAAGCGCGATTATGTCGTTCGGATGCATCATCGTCCTGTCCTGGACAACCTCGAACTGCGCCGTGCTCTGCATCCTGAGTATATCGATGATCTGCTGTACAGTCCTCCCCTTGCCCGAGCAGATGTTATAAGCCTCACCGTATTTGCATTTCGTGGCAGCCAGCCATAACGCCCGCGCAGCGTCCCTGACATCGGTGTAATCCCTCGTGTATTCTAGGCTGGCTACCTTTATTTCTGGTTCGTTCCTGCCCTTTTCAAGTTCCGTCATCTGTTTTGCAATGTCTGAGGGAAGGAGTGACTGGTGACACCGCGGACCCGCAATGTCAAACAGCCTTGCCCTGACGATCTTCATCCCGTATTCCTTGTAATACTGGAATCCGAGCATGTCCTGGGCTGCTTTCGAGACGGCGTAAGTGGAGACGGGGTTGAGTGGAAAGTTCTCTGTGATCGGGAGCTTAAAACTGAGTTTGTTGCTCATTATTCCCGGTTCTGTAACCTGTTGGGGGATACCGTACATCTCCCCACATCCCACAATTACGATTACCGGATGCGATCCCTGTTCGCGCTCCGAATTATGCACGGCTTCGAGCAGGTTGGCTGTTCCAATGACATTGGCAGTGAGTATCCATGATGGGGACAGGAACTGTTCGGATGCCAGATGAAAGATGTAGTCGTATTCCGAGTCCTTAATAATATCCTGCACATCTTCTTTTGTTTCTATGTGGATGTTGTAACTGAGAGCAAGTTTTTCCCATATTCCTTCTATGTTCCAGGATCCAATCAAATGGCTACAGTACCGCGTTATCCCTTCAACTTCCACGCCCTTGCTGAGCAGATGTTCC
>JAUYUF010000200.1 GCA_030694835.1 Flavobacteriaceae bacterium
AAGGTAATGAAGTAATATTTGTCCATTCTCCGTTTACTAATTGTGCTTTAAATATTTTTAAATTACTTACTCCACTACTATTTTTCAATAATTTGTTATTAGAAGTATTATTTCTAGTAAAATACATGGTATTTCCATCTGATGAGAAAGTTGCCGTTCCATCGTGGTATTTTGTATTTAAATTATTTGAAAATTGTTGTATTTGTGATTGAACAACACCATCAGCATTTACTTCAGCTTTATACAAATCTAAGAATGGTTGATTAGTTCGTTCATAGAGCAGAACATCAGCACCTTTTTTAACAGAGGCAAAAACAACGTCATTTTTATAAAGTGCGGTTCCGAAATCAGAATATTGCGTATTAAAAGGAGTTGTTTCTACTTTAAACCTTTCTGGTTTTTTTAACAATTCATCTAATGCTTTTGATTGATTTTCAAAACTAACAACTCTTTGGTCATTTGGATTGGCTGTCTTAAATTTTTGAAACCAAATTGAAGCTTCTTCATTTTTATTAACAGCTTTTAATACTTGGCTATATTTAAAAAAATATTCAGACTCAACAGAACTTTCATAAGTATCCATGAGTTTTTTAAACCATGGTTCAGCACTTTGCATTTGAGAATTTAAGTAATATGAATCAGCAAGCATTTGAAGTAAATCTTTACTTTCACCATCTTTTTTAATTACATTCTCTAACGCTGTTGCTGCTTTGGCATATTCCATTTGTTTAAAATGTGACTCCGCAGTTTTCCTATCTGTTTGAGAATACAAACTGATGGAAAACATCATAATTATTATCAATACTAATCGTTTCATATGTTTATGTATTAGAAGAATCTTGGTGATTTAATTACATTTGACTTTTTAATAAATTCATACCTAATCAGAAATTCATGTGTTCCATTATTATAATGGGTTAAATCTGTAGTAGTATAGTCATATGCATAGCCAATATTCAAATTTTCAGTAATTTGAAACCCTGCAATAGCACTTACAGCATCATCTAATCTATAAGCTGCGCCAATTGAAAACTTTTCATTAAATAAAAAATTTGCTGAAATGTCTGTTATCCATGGTGCACCTGATACTGCTTTGGCTAAAACTGCTGGTTTAAATTTAACCTTATCATTCAGGTCAAATACATAACCTCCTATTAGAAAATAATGTAAGCGCTCTTTATCTATCGATACATTAATATTATCAAAATAGGAATTGGTCATAAAGTTAGGAACTGAAAGCCCTACATACCATTTATCTGAATAATAAAAGAATCCAGCTCCGATAGTTAAAAATACTTCGTTGATATTCTGATCTAACATTGGTTCAGGAACTTGATATGAACCTTTAGAAAAGTCTACATCAAAAAAACGAGCTCCCGCTTTTAAACCAAAAGCCAATTTGGTTTTATCATTAGTATTAACTGTATAAGAAACATTAGCATCTAAAAAAGTCTCATTTGCCGGACCTAAATTATCATTGATAATAGATAATCCTAATCCTACATTTTTCTTGAGAGGAGCATGAAGTCCCAAAGTTTGAGTTTTGGGAGCTCCATCTAATCCTACCCATTGTGATCTATGAAGTGCGTTAACTACTAAATGATCCATAGAACCTGCATATCCAGGATTTACACTCATCGTATTATACATGTATTGTGTATACTGAGGATCCTGTTGTGAATAGCTGACTGCACTTATTAAGAAGATTGCAATTAACCCTTTCTGTATTATATGTTTGAATTTCATATCCACCAATTTTAGTTTCATATTATTAATTAACGTTGAATATATAGCCATCCTGAGAATGCTGGAGTATCATCGCCTAGATTAAATACATAGTAATAAGTACCTACTGGTAATTTCTCTTTTCTGTTAATTACATTTCCTGTATTAGCAGTTCCATCCCAATTATTATTATAACCTTGTTTTTCATAAACTTTATGACCCCAACGATTGTAAACTTCTAACTTATTATTTGGATATAACTCTACACACTTGATATAGAAATAATCATTATAACCATCATCATTAGGTGTAAACTCATTAAAGATTGTTAAACAAGCTGCTACACCACCTACACTACCAACAGTTACTATTGCGGTACATGTTGAAACATTTCCATTTACATCTGTTACAGTTAAGACAACAGGATTATCTCCTAAATCTTCAAAACCAAAAGTATTTACATCTATACTGTAGCTAGCAATTCCACAAGCATCAAAACTTCCATTATCAATATCTTGTGCGGTTATCACTGCCACATTATTTTGATCTAAGTCTACAGTAATATTTCGACAGAACACTGTTGGTGCTACTTTATCTACTATAGTTACAACAGCAACACAGGTTGCAATATTTCCAGATGCATCTGTAACCGTTAAAGTGATATTATTAGTACCAACATTAGCACAACTAAAACTAGTTTTACTTGCTGTTAACGTCACTGGCCCACAACTATCACTACTTCCTCCATCAATCATCGATGGTGTAATTGTAGCAACACCTTGCTCATTCAACTGAACAGTAATTGATTTACAAACTGCAATTGGTAATGTAGTATCAGTAATATTTATTGTTATTGAAGCTGTATCACAATTTGTAGGATTTAATTTCTCACAAATTTGATAAGTATAAACATACGATCCTTTTGCAATTCCACTTGTAATTGAAATATTTCCATTAGTTGTATTAATTGAAATATTTGAATTAGCTCCTGACAAAATACTCAATGTAACTAGATTTGCTGAAACTGTAACACCATTTAAAGTATCATTTGTTAAAAGACTGCCTATTATTGTACTTGATGAACAACTAACTGTATTAAATACGTCGTTTACAGCATCTATAACAGCAGCAGTTACTATAACTGTTACTACGGCAGTATCACAATTTCCTGGATTTAAAATTCCACAAATTTCATAAACTATTGTATAGGTTCCAGCTGGAGTTCCAGCAGGTAAACTAACAATACCTGTATTTACATCAACTACAGGAACAGCACCTCCATTTATAGGAGTTGCAGGTGTAACAACAGTTAAAATTACATTAGTATTTGTTGCACCACCACCGTTAACGGTATCATTATTTAATATATTACCTAGATTCGGATTACCATTAGTTCCATTATTTCCAACATTGATTGTATTATCTACTGCATCAATTATTGGTGCAGAAACGGTTACAGATACAACTGCTGAATCACAATTTGATGGATTATTATTCTCACAAACTGTATAACTAATATTATAGACACCTGCTGGTGTATTGGCAGCCACGCTAACAGAACCATCTGCATTTACCGTTAATGGACCTACTGTATTAGGTGTAATTGTTACAGCTGATGGATTTACAATGCTTCCATTTAAGGTATCATTAGATAATACATTAATTCCAGCATTTCCACCTGCTAAACCACTTATTGGTCCAGCTACATCATTAATAGCATCAATAGGAGTTGTTAAAACTGTTACCGTAAACGAACAACTAGCGGTTAATTCTGAACTATCTGTTACAGTAAAGGTTACTACTGATGTTCCATAAGGGAAAACCGAACCACTTGCTAAACCTCCTGTTTGCTGTGTTGATGCTCCAGGGCAATTATCTGTTCCTATAGGTGAACTAAAGTTTACAACCGCTCCTGCTGCACTTGTACCAAAAACAGAGATATCTGAAGGGCAAGCGATTGAAGGAGGTGTATTGTCTTGATTAAATATTACTTGCACAAAAGCTGTAGCTGTACATCCATTTGCTCCTGTTACTGTTACCGTAAAGGTTCCTGCTGTATTTACTAATAAGCCCGCTGATGTCCCTACTACTGTTGATCCATTTAACCATGAATAACTTACTCCACCACTTGCCGTTAATGTAGTATTTGGAATACTACAACTTAATGCCAATCCATTGTTGTTGGCAATAGTTGCATCCGGTGTTGCCAACATCGCTAAATTAGTGAAACTCGCTGAAGGTGAAGATACACACGTTGAAGCATTCGTTGCTGTTACTCTGTATAGGATGTCCCTACTGCAGCTCCTGTTACTAAGCCTGAACCATTAACTGATGGTCCTGTTGGACTGAATGTATATGTAAGAGCTGATGAGTAATTCGTAATGCTCGTAAATCCTGCTGCCGAACATGTCGGTGGCGTTGTGCTTACTGTCGGAGCATCCGGTGTTGCCAACATCGCTAAATTTGTAAAGCTCGCCGAAGGTGAAGATACACACGTTGAAGCATTCGTTGCTGTTACTGTATAGGATGTTCCTACTGCAGCTC
>JAUYUF010000204.1 GCA_030694835.1 Flavobacteriaceae bacterium
GGCTTTGTTATTGGAAATGGTGAGTTGCGCTTCGGGTGATGATCCGAAAATTTTGAAATTTCCATAATCAAAATAAAAAAGATAAGGCGATGGATTGATTGATCTCAAAGCGCGATAGACGTTAAAATCATCGCCTTTAAAATTCTTCTGAAATTTACGTGAGAGCACTACCTGAAAAACATCGCCTAAATAGCAATGTTTAATTCCTTTATCAATAACATTCAAGAATTCTTCATCTGTAAAGTTGGAGGATTCCTGTGATTCCGGATAAAATGGATACGAATTTGCCGCTTTATTGGTAATAATATCGACAATTTGATTGATTTGTGATGCTTCATTTTCCAATAAATGTTCAATGATAAAAAGTTCATTATTGAAGTGATTAAATACAATCATATATTTAAAAACATGATACTGAATAAGAGGAAGTTCAAAACCAGCAGTTTTAAATTGCAAATCTTCAAATAACGGAATGGCATCATAGGAAGTATAGCCAAATAATCCATTGGTTATGAAATCATAAGCGGATTCATCCGATTTAAATTGATTGGTAAATTCAAAAAGTTCCTGAGAAATGTCAAGTTTCTTGGTGTTGAGTTCTTGCTTTTTACCATCAGGATAAGTTATTTTGGTGATTTCGGGATAAACGATAAAAGAAGCAATAGGTAAGAAACAAAGGTATGAATAGCTGTTTTCTTTGCTTTTATAGTCAGAACTTTCCAGCAAAAAACTATGCGGAAATTTATCCCTCAGTTTTAAATAGAGTTCAACAGGAGTATGGGTGTCGCTCAGTTTTTTGATAATATTGGTTTTAAATTGGTATTTCATTCGTTAATTTTTTAATAATTTTTATAAAATTGGCATAAAAAAACCCGCTGATTCAGCGGGCTTAAAATATCGTACGTACAAAAACGCAAGCTATTTACTGAATCTCTTTCGGGATAAAGTAAACCACCACCATGCGTTATTTTGTAAAATGTTTCTCATTGTTAAAGGCAAATATATAAATGATTTTGGATTAAAGACCATTAAGTTCAAAAAAATTAAACTGTTTTTGCTGATTTGAAATGTACAAACTTCTTTTTAGGAGAATTTATATTTTTGTTATTCGCATTTTTTGAATGATGATGAATCGGTTTGTGTCGATGCGGTTTTGGGGCGCTCGTTGTTGGCTCATCTTCTTGGCTATCAACCAAAAATGGATGTTCGGCAATTATCGGAATTTTCTGATCAATCAGTTTTTGAATATCTTTTAAATAAGCTCTCTCTTCAGAATCGCAAAAAGAAATCGCTTTTCCGCTTTGTTTGGCTCTGCCGGTTCTACCAATTCTGTGTACATAAGTTTCCGGGATATTGGGTAAATCGTAGTTAATAACCATCGATAATTCTTCCACATCAATTCCTCTTGCTGCAATATCAGTGGCTACAAGCACGTGAGTATCACCGTTTTTAAAATTGTTTAAGGCCAATTGTCTGGCTCCTTGTGATTTATTTCCGTGGATGGCTTTTGCTTTGATATCAGCTTTTTCTAAGAATCTTACAATTTTATCAGCGCCATGTTTGGTGCGAGAAAAAATGAGTACCGATGCACCAATTTCCTG
>JAUYUF010000207.1 GCA_030694835.1 Flavobacteriaceae bacterium
GGTTTAGAAAAGAAAAATAAAATTATTACTAAAGGAGAAAAACGCACAATTGCTTTTCATGAAGCTGGTCATGCAACCGTAAGTTGGTTATTAGAACATGCTGCACCATTGGTAAAAGTGACCATCGTTCCGCGTGGTCAATCTTTAGGTGCTGCTTGGTATTTACCAGAAGAAAGAATGATTGTTCAAACTGACCAAATGTTGGATGAAATGTGTGCTACTTTAGGTGGTAGAGCTGCTGAAAAAGTAATTTTTGATAAAATATCAACTGGTGCTTTAAGCGATCTTGAAAAAGTTACTAAACAAGCAAGAGCAATGGTTACTATATATGGATTAAATGAAAAATTAGGAAATATTACCTATTACGATTCGTCTAATCAATCAGAATACTCTTTCTCTAAACCATATAGTGAAGAAACTGCCCGAACAATTGATGAAGAAATTTCACTTTTAATTGAAAAGCAATACGAACGTGCAATCCAACTTTTGTCTGAAAATAAAGATAAATTAACAACTTTAGCTGATCAACTTTTGGAGAAAGAAGTCATTTTTAAAGATGATTTAGAAATCATTTTTGGAAAAAGACCTTTTGAAAAAGATATTGAGGAAGCAAAAGAAATTAAACCAACAGAATTAAATGAAGATAATTCAGTTGAAACACCTGAAAATTCAATAGATACTACTGAATAAATCAATACTTTTTGTATTTTTGAAGCAATTCGGTGGTAAAAATGAAATTTTTAAAAAAATTAGAACACTTATTTAATTTAAAAATTAAATCATCTGAAGAAAAGGAAATTGAAAAATATCCAGTTAACTTATCTTTAGATGATTTTTTTGTTCATAACTTCATTAATAATGGGGGTAAATTTTTATACTGTACATCTCAAGAAGAAGCTTTAAATAATCTTCATCAAATTATAAAAGAAAATCATTGGTACAGCATTACTTGTTTTGATTCATCTCTTATTAATTTCACAAGTACTATTCCAATAAATCTAATTAATAGTATTAATGAGAACTCTCCTTTTTTAACTAATTGTGAGCATCTTATATCTGAAAATGGCAGTATTTTATTTTCATCTAATCAATTGAAAGAACATAAACTAGCTGATTTTTCTAATCATTTCATCGTTTATGCAAAAACTAGTCAAATTGTAAATACTACAAGTGATGGTTTATGTGGAATTAATAACAGAAACAGAGGAAATATTCCTACAAATATTGGAGCAATTAAAAATTTCACTCCAATGCAAAATGACAATTTTTTAAATTACGGATATACTAATTCTAAAAACCTATATTTGCTTTTAGTAGAAGATTTATAATATGAAAAACTTTATAACCCGTTCCATTTCTGCATTTTGGTTTGCTGGAACTTTAATTTTTTGCATTCTTTTTCACAAGTTAACCTTTATAGGACTCTTTTTAATCTTGATGCTGTTTTGCATTTATGAGTTTAATAGACTTATTAATTTAAAAAGTATGTTTCCATACATTATCGGAGTTATGATGTTTGTTTTTGGTAATATATTTAATGTTGAGGAGTTACCTTATATTGGTTTATTTCGATATGCAGGCGTACTGCTATTTTTAACTATTTTCGTCACATTTGTATCTATCTTATTTTATAAAAAAGAAGAAGTTGTTAACCATTTAGGCAAAATATTTCTATCTGTTATTTATATTGCAGTACCTTTTACTTTAATTGCACAAATACCATTTTTAAATTCAAATATTCAATATGTTAATACTACTATTTTAGGAGTTTTTCTCTTAATCTGGATTAATGATACATTTGCTTATATTATAGGTAGCAACATTGGAAAGCACAAGTTATTAGAACGTATTTCTCCTAATAAAACAATAGAAGGCTTTATTGGAGGGATGATAGCGGCATTTATTGGTAGTTATTTTTTATCCCTTTATTTTGATTCATTAACATCAAATCAATGGTTTGTAATTGCTTTTATTGTTAGCACTTTTGGAGTTTTAGGTGATTTGATAGAATCAATGTTTAAGAGACAAGCTGGAGTTAAAGATAGTGGAGATTTTATTCCAGGTCA
>JAUYUF010000237.1 GCA_030694835.1 Flavobacteriaceae bacterium
ACATAAATATATTTAACAATTTTTCATATTCCGAAGAAATTGACCTTGATTGGCTTAGAAAGTTAGTTTATATATTTGGGATTATATGGTCTGCTTTAATGATTATAGCTATTATTCATCATGTATTTAAACTCTATTCAATGGTATTTTGTACCGATGGTTTATTTCTTTCTTTATCGATTTTTATTCTATTAATTGGATATTTTGGCTTAAGGCAAAAAGAAATATTCAATAACTTACATATTGAAACTAGTGATTTCATAAAGGACATTCCAATTAAATACGTGGGTTTAACATTGAAAGAAGCTGATATAGATTATTATATCAAAAAACTTAAACACCATATGATTAATGAAAAACCATATCTAATTTCAAACTTAACTCTTCCTCAGCTTGCAGCAAATTTAGAAATACCTTCACACCATCTTTCCAAAGTAATAAATGAAAACTTTGAAAATAATTTTTTTGATTTTATAAATCAGTACAGAATTGAGGAAGTGAAAGCCAAATTGACCGATCCTAAATTTAAAAATTTTTCATTATTAGGAATAGCATTAGACAGTGGTTTTAATTCTAAATCTGCATTTAACAGAGTTTTTAAAAAAATGACAGGATTAACTCCCAGTAAATATAAAGAAATGACTTTATAAGCAAACTTCCATTTCCAAACCAATTTTAACAGCTAAGTGCTGCCTTATAATTATGTTTTTTTCATTACTCGAAAAGAGTGCTATTTTATAAAATAGGTCGCGCAAATAATATTTCCATCATACTTTTGTTTCAATATCATTTTTTAACAATAATTAATTACTTAACTATGGAAACAAAAATAAATTTGCAAAAACTTCAAACTAAAAAAATTATTCCAAAAAAAACCTTTACGCTTGTCTTATTAATGATCTTATTTTCATTCCCAGCTTCAGCGCATTGTGATTCGTATGATGGTCCTGTAGTGATGGATGCAATTAAAGCGCTAAAATCAAACAATGTTAATTTGACATTAAAATGGGTTGATAAGAGTCAGGAGCAAGAAATCATATCCTTATTCAACAAAACTTATAGTTTAAGAAATGGGGATAAAGAAGTCTATGCAATTGTAGAAAAGCATTTTCTCGAAACGCTTGTCCGTTTACACAGAGAAATGGAAGGAGCACCATACACTGGACTTAAACCTGCTGGAAACACCAAAAAGATAATACAGTTAAGCGATCAGGCAATTGAAAGTGAAAATATTAATGATTTAATCCATAAGTTGAATAACCATACCGAAAAGGTACTTCGAGAAAAATACGAAAAAGTGGCTGTACTTCACAAATTAAAAAATGTATCTACCGAAAATGGAAGAGCATATGTAAAAGCATATGTAGATTACACTCATACTCTTGAAGCAATACATGATATTTTGGAATCTGACAACAAACATTCTGAACATAAACATTGAATTTATTGTTTTACTTTATAAAATCTTTATTTATTGAGTTTAGATAAAATTATTTAACTTTATTTACCTATAAATACTTTAAACTTTAAATATTTAAAAAAAGAGTTTCAATAGGTGAAATGTCATACAATTTTAATAAAAAATGTAAATTATTAACTTAAATCAAATAATTATGAAAACTTATATTTGGTCTATTCCTACAAGAATATTCCACTGGTTATTAGCCATTGGATTTACCATTGCTTATATCTTAAGCGATTTTGAAAATTTTAGAAATCTACATTTTGCTTTTGGGGGGTTTGTAGGAATATTGATTATTTTCAGACTTTTATTTGGTTTATTTGGACCAAAGTATTCAAATTTTAGCGACTTTCCTTTAGGATTAAAAAATCAAAAAGAATTTATAAAAACATATTTTTCAAAATCACCTAAACTATATCCAGGTCATAATCCATTAGCATCTGTAATTATATTGTGCATACTCTTTATTGGGATTATTTGTAGCATTTCCGGTTATATGTTGTATGCAACTGAAAACAATGTATTAAATATCGGGATTAACGAAGAATTTTTGGAAGAATCACATGAAATAACAGCAAATCTATTTTTGGTATTGGTAGGTATTCATTTATTTGGAATGATGGCCGATAAATTTTTCCACAGTAAAACAGGCACGTTAAATTCTATTTTTACAGGATATAAAAATATTGAATCAAAAAATACACAACTGAACAGTTTTCATAAAATATTCTCATTGCTATGGTTTACAATACCATTTATTATTTTCTATTTGGCTTATGGACTACAAATTAATACAAAAGAAAATGAAAATGAAAATAGTAACAAAGAATACTACGAACATAATGATGATTAACTAAGCTACTTCACGGGTATTTCTGCATATACTTTTTTAATAAACCTTGTTTAAGTTACGTTAAGCAAGGTTTAGAAAGATATTTGGTCATTATACAACGTTAAAAATAACCTTATAAAATATAAAAATACCCAAAAGTTCAAAAATATCGCAGGCAGTCATAATTAACTTTGTGTAAATTTAAAAAGCAAGGAGCATAAAAAAAGTTTCATTATCAGCAAATTGTTAAAATTAGATGCAGATTGGTCGTAATAAAATGGTGATTACTTATATAATTGCCTTTAGATTATGGAACTTTATCAGCTAGTTAAAAAACCTGTACACTATAATTTATTCAATATGAAATTGTAAATTTGACCTATGATAAATTAAAATGAGCATAGCAAAAAATTTACTTCAACTTAAATATAAAATTCCATCAACGGTAACGCTTGTTGCGGTAACTAAGACAAAATCGGTAACTGAAATTATGGAAGCTTATGAGGCTGGTCAGCGCGATTTTGGCGAGAATAAAATCCAGGAAATGACTGCCAAATACCAACAACTTCCGAAAGATATTCGTTGGCATATGATTGGTCATTTGCAAAGCAATAAGGTGAAATATATGGCGGAATATGTTCACTTAATTCACGGAGTTGATAAATTTAGTACGCTGGTAGAAATTGACAAACAAGCCAAAAAACATCACCTAATTATTGATTGTTTGTTGCAAATTCATATTGCAACTGAAGAAACTAAATTCGGATTTAGCACCCATGAAATTGAAGCTATTTTAGCAAGTGATGAACTTCAATCACTTCAAAATGTGAATGTTATCGGTTTAATGGGAATGGCAACTTTTACAGAGGATAAAGCGCAAATCCAATCCGAATTTCATTTTTTATCACAGTTTTTTCATCAATTAAAGATAAAATATCCAAATTTCACTACACTTTCAATGGGAATGAGTAGTGATTATTCTATTGCTATTTCAGAAGGAAGTACTATAATTAGAGTTGGAAGTGCTATATTTGGAGGTTGATAATTTATAAAAGAATTTATTTAAATAGATGTACGCCATTGTAGACATAGAAACCAGCGGTGGTAAGTTTAATGAAGAGGGAATTACTGAAATTGCTGTTTATAAATTTGATGGAGAACATGTAATTGATAAATTTATCAGCCTTGTAAATCCTGAACGTTCAATTGATCCTTTTGTAATTCAACTTACTGGTATTACTGATCAAATGGTTAGAAATGCTCCTAAATTTTATGAAGTTGCCAAACGTATAATCGAAATAACTAACGATTGTATTTTTGTAGCTCATAATGTTTCGTTTGATTATCGTGTCATGCAAACAGAGTTCAGAAGATTAGGCTTTGAGTATGAAAGATTAACTCTTTGCACCGTTTCTTTAAGTAAAAAATTAATTTTAGATCAACCTTCCTATAGTCTTGGAAAATTATGTAAATCTATCGGGATTCCAATTTTAGAACGGCATCGTGCAAACGGTGATGCTATGGCAACTGTTAAGCTATTTAAAATTTTATTAGAGCGCGATTTTGATAAGGAAATTATTAAAGAAGCACTTAAAGCAGTTGATGTTAAAATATTAAAATCTAGCTATTTAAAAATTATCGATCCTTTACCAACAGATTCTGGTATATTTTATTTACATAATGAAAATGGAGACATAGTTTATATTGGTAAAAGTAAAAATATCAAAAAAAAAGTGAGTAACTTTTTTTTACAAACTAATAAAACAGGTATATATATTCAACAAAATGTGCAATCTGTTTCTTTTGAAAAAACCGGAAATGAATTAATTGCTTCCATCAAACATTATCAAGAAATTACTAATAACAAACCATTATTAAACAAACGAATTTTAAATCATTCTAAAAAAGTAACGTTTAGTAATAATGATTTTTTAATTATTGATAAAGGAAGAAATATAAGTGAAAAATCAGTTATTCTGATTGAAAATAATAATCTTACTGGTTTTGCTTATGTAGAGTTAGCTTATCAAATAAACAATATTGAGGTTCTTAAAACCCTCATTACCCCTATAGATAATACAATTCAACTTAGAAATATAGTAAAAGAACATCTTATTAAAAAAAGAGTTGAAAAAATTGTTAGATTATAATTAGACCATTTTTAATACTATTTTATTGATATTATATGGAAAACTACAAACCTTTATCATCTTGGAAAGCAAAACTTCATGAAGTAATTTACGAAGCTGACACTCCTGCAGGTAAATTATTTGATGTTATATTATTATGGGCAATATTGTTTAGTATTGTTATGGTAATGTTAGAGAGTGTTGCTAGTTTAGATCAGAAGTACCACGCTTTTTTCAATATTTCAGAGTGGATTGTTACCATTATTTTTACTATTGAATACATAGCACGCATTATTGCTATTAAGAGTCCTAAAAAGTATATTTTTAGTTTTTATGGAGTAATCGATTTACTCTCAACTTTACCAAAATATATATCTCTATTCTTTGCAGGAACTCATTATTTAGTAGCAATTAGAGCCTTACGCTTATTAAGAATATTTAGAGTTTTAAAACTGATGAAATTCGTTGGAGCATCCAATCGAATTTTGGTTGCTTTACGTAATAGCAGACCTAAAATATTGGTATTCTTATTTACAGTGATGATTATTTCTATTATTTTAGGAACAATCATGTATTTAATTGAAGGACCTCAAAATGGATTTACAAGTATTCCTACAAGTATTTATTGGACGATTGTTACACTTACTACTGTTGGTTATGGGGATATTGCCCCACAAACTCCTATCGGACAAATAATTGCCGTATTTATAATGATAATAGGATACGGAATTATTGCAGTACCTACTGGAATTGTAACTGCTGAGATGGCTATTGGTTCAAAAAGTATAGTTACAAATACCACCAACTGTTCACATTGTAGTGCTGATACTCATAAAGATAAGGCTCAATTTTGTTATAAATGTGGTCATCTATTATAACCTCATGTAAATCTATTTAATAGTTTGAAAAACAAATATTTAATATCCATTATCGGACCAACAGCAATAGGTAAAACAGCTATGAGTATTCCAATTGCTCAACATTTTAATACTGATATTATTTCTTGTGATTCAAGACAATTTTTTAAAGAAATGAATATTGGTACAGCTGTTCCATCCGATGAGGAATTAAACACAGTAAAACATCATTTTATACAAAACATTTCCATTCATGATGATTATAGCGTGGGACATTTTGAAAAGGATTCTATCAATTTATTAGAACAACTTTATCAAAATCATGATGTAGTGGTTTTAGTAGGAGGTAGCGGACTTTATGTAGATGCAATACTAAAAGGATTAGATGATTTTCCTGAAGTAAATCCCCAAATTAGAAAACAGTTAAAGGTTGATTTAGAAAACTATGGACTTGTTTATTTACAGGAAAGATTAAAAGTTTTGGATATTGAAACTTATCAAAAAATAGAGCTTCAAAATACCCATAGAGTAATTCGTGCCCTTGAGATTTGTATTGGAACTGGCAAACCTTACTCCTATTATTTGATAAATAACCTTAAAAAAAGAAATTTCATTCCTATCAAAATTGGTTTAAATGCTGATCGGAAAATCATCTATGATAGAATTAATCGTAGAGTGGAACTTATGATGGAAAATGGATTATTAGAAGAAGTTATTAAGTTGAAAGAATTTGAAGAATTAAATGCCTTACAAACGGTTGGTTATAAAGAGTTATTTCAATATTTAAATCAAGAGATTACCTTAGAATTTGCTATCGATGAAATTAAAAAAAATACAAGAAGATTTGCTAAACGACAACTAACT
>JAUYUF010000247.1 GCA_030694835.1 Flavobacteriaceae bacterium
GGAATATTTTCTTCTAAAATATATTCAGGATGAACCCTTGTTACCAAAACATTTTCATAATGAGATCTGTTAAAAACACCAATTTTACCACGTTCTGGCAGTGCAATATAATGACGCCATAAGTAGTCGTGTTTTAATTCATTTTCACTTGGAACTTTAAAACTATGAACTTCTACTCCTGAAACATTTACATCTTTAAAAACTTCTTTAATTAAACTATCTTTTCCAGAGGTATCCATTCCTTGCAAGCAAATTAAAACGGAATATTTAGCTTCTGCATACATGGTATTTTGCAGTTTACTTATTTCTTTTCTAACTTTTTTAAGCTGTCTACTGGCATCTCCAATAACTTCAATAGTGCTTATTTTCTTAAGATTTATTGGGTTTTTAACTTGATAATTGTTCATTTTTTAAATGTTAAAGATTTTCTTATTTACTTGCAAAAAGTTTGACGTCAGCTTCAGATATTTCCTGATTACCAAGTATAATCAATCTCTCAACTACGTTTCTAAGTTCACGAATATTACCTGTCCAATCATATTCTTGTAATAATTTTATAGCATTTGGTTGAAATTTTTTAATTGCTATACCTTGTTCATCTGCTATTTTTTTAACAAAATATTCTATCAAAAGCGGAATATCATCTCTTCTATCATTTAGTTTTGGGACATCAATAATAATTACAGCTAATCGGTGAAATAAATCTTCTCTAAATTTTCCTTCAGCTATTTCCTTTTTTAAATCTTTATTGGTTGCTGCAATTACCCTAACATCAACTTTAATATCTTTATCACAACCAACTCTAGTAATTTTACTCTCTTGTAATGCTCTCAAAACTTTAGCTTGTGCAGACAAACTCATATCTCCAATTTCATCCAAAAAAATAGTACCTCCATTGGCTGCTTCAAACTTTCCTGCTCTATCTTTATTAGCACCAGTAAAAGAACCTTTTACATGTCCAAACAATTCACTTTCAATTAATTCTGAAGGAATAGCAGCGCAATTAACTTCAATCATTGGATATTTAGCACGCTCACTTTTTTCATGAATCCAGTGTGCTACTAACTCTTTTCCTGTTCCGTTAGAACCAACTATTAAAACTCGAGCATCGGTAGGAGCTACTTTTTCGATTAAATTTTTGATGTGTTCAATTGCTTTACTTTCACCAATCATCTCATAATTTTGACTAATTTTTTTCTTCAGATTCTTATTTTCTATCACTAATTCTTTTCGATCTAAAGCATTGCGAACAGTATTTAACAATCGATTTAAATCTGGCGGTTTTGAAATATAATCAAAAGCACCTAATCTCATTGTTTGAACTGCAATATCTAAATCTCCATGACCAGAAATCATAACCACTGGGATTTCAGGTTTTACTTTTCTTACTTTTTCTAGCACCTCAACTCCATCAACTTTGGGCATCTTTATATCGCACAAAATCAAATCATAATCTATATTCTGAATCATGTCTAAACCTTCCAAACCATCTTCGGCTTCATCAACTTCATAGGTTTTATTTTCTTCAGAAATGATTTTTTTTAAAACTCTTCTGATGGATTGTTCGTCTTCTATAATTAATATTTTAGGCATCTTTTTTTTGTTAAAAATTTAAAATTTATAAAGTTGTAATGTTAAAATGCTATCAAAATTCACAATACCTGATACCAGATACTTGATACCAGTTACTAGAAATCAATATTTCAACCATTTATATAAATCTTTATAAGTAGGTTTTTTTCCGTACATCAAAATTCCAATTCTATATATTTTTGATGCAAACCATATCATAAAGATAAAGGTAATTATTAAAATACTCATTGAAATAGTAATTTCCCACCAAGGAACACCAAACGGAATGCGCATTAACATTACTATTGGAGACGTAAATGGGATAAGAGAAAATGCTACTGAAACTGGGCCATGAGGATCTGTTAATACTGTTGCAAAACCAACATAAATACCCAAAATTAGAGGCATTATAACTGGCATCATAAATTGTTGTGTATCTGTTTCATTATCAACAGAAGCACCAATCGCAGCATATAATGAACTGTATAAAAGGAATCCTCCGATAAAATAAAATATATACAATAACAACATAGTAAATAAAGGTAGTTTCATAAATTCCATAAAAACTAACTGCATTTGATCTGATGATTCTGACATCATGGCAATTTGGTCAGTTGCCATACTTGCTCTATCAGCAGCTAGATTGATATCAAAAAAAGCAGCTAAAAAGAAAAATATTCCTGCAATTACTGCAATCCAAACAACAAATTGAAGCAATCCTGCTAAGGCAGTTCCTAAAACTTTTCCCATCATTAACTGAAAAGGTTTTACAGAAGAGATAATTACTTCAACAATTCTACTTGTTTTTTCTTCAATAACACTTCTCATAACCATTGTTCCATAAATGATAATGAATAACATGATAAAATATCCTGCAATTGAGCCAACAGCAGCTTTCATCTCATTGACAAATTTGGAGCGAGCTTCTCCGGTAAAATTGCTCAACTTAAGATCAACTTTAAATTTAGATTGTTCTATTTGAATTGGAGCAATTCCCATCTCTTTCAATTTAATAATCGCCAAACGATTTTCTACTCTACGCTCTATATTTCTAACAATTGAACTATTTGGTGATTCGTTGGAAAAGAATTGTAATTGCTGCGCAATTTGATTTAAACTATCTTTTTTAGGAATGAATAACAAACCATATACATTTCCTTTTTCTGCTTCAACTTTAGCAGAATCAATATTAAAACCGCTAAAATCAATAAAAGTCACTTCTTCACTAGGTTCAAAATCTACAGATGAAAACAACTTTGATTCATCTACATATGCCACAACTTTAGCCTTATCATTATTCATTTTTCCTAAAAAAACAATCAATGCTGTAAATCCTATTATCAGTAACGGACTTAAAAAAGTCATGATAATAAATGTCTTGTTTCTAACTTTTGCTAAAAACTCTCTTTGGATAATTAAAACTAACTTATTCATTTTCTTGAACTGCTTTAATAAATATTTCATTGACTGTTGGAACAACTTCTACAAAATGATTGACTGTTGCTTTTTGAGTTAACAGTGTAATTAGTTCATTTTGTGAAATATTTTCAGGTAACTTAATGGTCATTTTTAAATCGTTATTTAACGATTTAAATTGAGAATAATTCACGTCAAACTGAGCTGATAATTGCTTAAAAATTGCTTCATTATGATCAGTTTGTAATCCAACTTCAAATAAATTAGATTTATATTTTTTCTTTATTTCGTTAATATTTCCTTCTAAAATCAGATTAGATTTGTTAATTAGTGCAATATAATCGCATAATTCTTCAACAGATTCCATTCGATGTGTTGAAAATATAATAGTCGTTCCTTGATCTCTTAAATTTAAAATCTCATCTTTAATAATGTTGGCATTAATGGGATCAAAACCACTAAAAGGTTCATCTAGTATTAGTAATTTTGGTTGATGTAAAATGGTAACAATGAATTGTAGTTTTTGCGCCATTCCTTTAGAAAGCTCTTCCACTTTTTTATTCCACCAACTCTCAATTTCAAATTTTTCCATCCAAAATTTCAAATGTTTTAAGGCTTCTTGCTTAGACAGACCTTTTAATTGAGCTAAATACAAAGCTTGTTCACCAATTTTCATCGATTTATATAAACCCCGTTCCTCTGGCAAATATCCTAACTGAGATACATCATTTGGATGTAACTTTTTTCCATCAAAATAAATTTCACCAGTATCTGGCAAAGTAATTTGATTGATAATACGAATGAGTGTAGTTTTTCCTGCACCATTTGGACCTAATAAACCAAATATGGTTCCTTTCTCAACTTTTAACGATACATTATTGAGTGCCTTAAAGTTACCAAAAGATTTATCAACATTATTTACTGATAAAATAGAATTCATTTAGCTGTTTTTTTATTAATACTTTAAAATTATAGTCGTAAATTAAGGTCAAAAATAAGGATTTAATATTAATGTTAAATTTAATTATTTTATTATGCATGCATAATATATTTTTCTATATTTGTGTATGCAAAAAAAAGAAATTACAATTGATCATGCACTAAGAGCCACTTGGCAAGCTGTTGCAAAAATGTATAATGAGCAAGCAGCTAAGCATGATAGCACTATGGCAACTGCGTTTGTTTTATTGAGTATTGATTACGAAAATGGAACTCCATCTACTTCTTTAGGGCCTTTAATGGGCATGGAAGCGACTAGTTTATCACGTATTTTGAAAAGTATGGAAGAAAAAGGAGTCATTTATCGAGAAGCAAATCCAAATGATAAAAGAGGTGTATTAATAAAATTAACAGATTTTGGAAAGGAAAAAAGAGATGTATCTAAATTGACTGTAAAAAAATTTAATGAAGTCATAAGACAAAATATATCTGAAGAAAAAATTAATCACTTTTTTGAGGTGATTGATGTTATTTTAAATCAAATAGAGAAAAAACAAATTTTTAATAATAGTAAATAAATACAACAATACTAATAATGGAAAAAAGGAGAATTAAAAAAGTAGCGATAATTGGATCCGGAATTATGGGTTCTGGAATTGCTTGTCACTTTGCCAATATTGGTGTAGAAGTTTTGCTTTTAGATATCGTTCCAAGAGAATTGAATGATGTAGAAAAAGCTAAAGGTCTAACATTAGAAAGCAAAGCAGTTAGAAACAGATTGGTTAACGAAAGTTTAACTACTTCGTTAAAATCTAAACCTTCACCAATTTATGATCAAAAATTTGCATCTCGAATCTCTACTGGAAACATTGATGATGATTTGTCAAAAATAAAAGATGTTGATTGGATTATTGAAGTTGTTGTAGAACGATTAGATATTAAAAAACAAGTTTTTGAAAACATTGAAAAATATCGTAAATCTGGAACATTAATCACTTCTAACACTTCTGGAATTCCAATCCAATTTATGAATGAAGGACGAAGTGAAGATTTTCAGAAACATTTTGCCGTAACACACTTTTTCAATCCACCAAGATATTTAAAATTATTCGAAGTTGTTCCTGGTCCTAATTGCAAACCAGAAGTAACTGATTTCTTAATGATGTATGGTGAAAAGTTCTTGGGAAAAACTTCGGTTTTAGCAAAAGATACACCGGCATTTATCGGTAATAGAATCGGTATTTTCGGAATTATGAGTCTTTTCCATATCGTAAAAGAGCTGGGATTAACAGTTGAAGAAGTTGATAAATTAACAGGTCCAGTAATTGGAAGACCAAAATCAGCCACTTTCCGTACAGTTGATGTTGTTGGTTTAGATACTTTGGTGCATACTTCTAATGGTGTTTATAACAATGCTAAGGATGACGAAATGCACGACTCCTTTAAGATTCCTGATTTTGTTCAAACTATGATGGACAATAAATGGTTAGGAAGCAAAACGGGACAAGGATTTTTCAAAAAAGAAAAAGGAAGTAGAGATATTTTTGTACTAGATTTAAACACATTAGAATATCGTGCTTCAAAAAAAGTAAGTTTTGCAACTTTAGAAATGACCAAATCTATTGATAAAGTAATAGATCGTTTTAAAGTATTAGTAAAAGGAAAAGATAAAGCTGGTGATTTTTATCGCAAGACTTTATCATCAATGTTC
>JAUYUF010000248.1 GCA_030694835.1 Flavobacteriaceae bacterium
TGTCTTCTTTATAGTTCCCTTTTCCAAAAAATGGCAAAGTATCTGTTCTATGCGATTTTAACATGGCATTTGTTTTGCCAATAAGTGTATTTACAATCTCTTTAAGTTTGTATTTCTGATTGGTTTCTCTAACAATTTCTAACAATAGTTTAACATCATCTTTCGCTTCAGTTTTATGTTTTGGATTGCGAACATTATCATCCATATCAGCACCTAATCCAGTTACATCATCAAATTCCTCACCAAAATAATGCAATAAATATTTTCTTCTACTGATGGATGTTTCTGCATAACCAATCACTTCTTGTAAAAGTGCCAATCCAATTTCTTGTTCAGCAATTGGTTTTCCCGAAGTAAATTTTTCTAATTTTTCAACATCTTTGTATGAGTAATATGCCAAACAATAGCCTTCACCACCATCTCTACCAGCTCTTCCTGTTTCTTGATAATAACTTTCTAAACTTTTTGGTATATCATGATGAATTACAAAACGAACATCTGGCTTGTCAATTCCCATTCCAAATGCAATAGTAGCCACAACTACATCAACATCTTCCATCAAAAACATATCTTGATGTTTAGAGCGTGTTTTAGGATCTAAACCAGCATGATATGGAACTGCTTTAATATTATTTACTTGTAACACCTGTGCAATTTCTTCCACTTTCTTGCGACTTAAACAATATATAATTCCAGATTTTCCTGGATATTGTTTTACAAATCGGATGATATCACTATTTACATTGGCCGTTTTCGGACGCACATCATAAAAAAGATTAGGTCTGTTAAATGATGCTTTAAACGTATTGGCTTCTGTAATTCCCAAATTTTTTAAAATATCTTCTTCTACTTTTTCCGTAGCAGTAGCTGTTAAACCAATAATTGGAACATTTCTAATTTTGGCAATAATATGTTTTAAATTTCGGTATTCAGGTCTAAAATCATGACCCCATTCTGATATACAATGTGCTTCATCAATGGCTACAAATGAGATCTTTTGCTCTTGTAGAAAATCGACATAATCTTCTTTAATCAAAGATTCTGGGGCTACATATAATAATTTGGTGATACCACTTTCAATATCTTTTTTAACCTGATTAACTTCAGATTTAGTTAAAGATGAGTTTAAAACGTGTGCAATACCTCTATGTGTAGAAATACCTCTAAGTGCATCTACTTGGTTTTTCATTAAAGCTATTAAGGGGGAAATAACTATGGCACAACCATCTTTGATCAATGCCGGTAATTGATAACACAATGATTTTCCACCACCAGTGGGCATAATCACAAAAGTGTTTTTATTTTCGATTATACTTGTAACTACCTCTTCCTGTAATCCTTTAAATTGATCAAACCCGAAATACTTTTTCAATTCCTTTCTTAAATCAATTTCTTTTTTGTCCATTGCTATAATTAATCTAAATTGGATACTTTTGTATTAAATTTATAAAAAAAAAAATTCATACACTAAAATTTTGGGAAACAAAGATAACATTATCAGTATTGCAAAGCAAACCATCCAACTTGAAAGCGATGCTATCGGGAATTTAGTCAATTTTATTGATGAAACATTTCAGAAAGCCGTGGAGTTTATCTATAATTCAAACGGACGCGTTATTGTTACTGGCATTGGAAAAAGCGCCAATATCGCCACTAAAATTGTAGCTACTTTTAATTCAACAGGAACTCCTGCTGTGTTTATGCATGCTGCAGATGCTATTCATGGTGATTTAGGTAATATTCAGAAAGATGATGTTGTTATTTGTTTATCAAAAAGTGGAAATACACCAGAAATCAAAGTTTTAATTCCCTTAATTAAAAATTATGGCAATAAAATTATTGCTATTACAGGAAATATCGATTCTTATTTAGGTCAAAATGCAGATTTTACACTTAATTCATTTGTAGAGAAAGAAGCTTGTCCTAATAATTTGGCGCCTACCAGCTCTACAACTGCACAACTTGTTTTAGGTGATGCCTTAGCTGTATGTTTACAAGAACTCAACGGATTTTCTAGCAGTGATTTTGCAAAATATCATCCGGGTGGGGCTTTAGGAAAAAAATTATATTTACGAGTAAGTGATTTAGTTGCTAAAAATCAGGTGCCTCAAGTTTTTACATCAACAAATATTAAAGAAGTTATTATAGAAATTAGTGAAAAACGTTTGGGAGCAACTGCTGTTTTAGAAAACAATAAAATTATTGGAATTGTTACGGATGGAGATATCCGAAGAATGCTAAAAAACTGTGATGATTTTAGGTCACTAACAGCTAAAGATATTATGAGTGCAAATCCTAAAACTATTGATGTAGATGCCATGGCAATTGAGGCTTTAGACACTATGGAAACATTTAATATTTCTCAAATTTTAGTAACACAAAATGAAATTTATATAGGTGTTGTACATTTACATGACATCATTAAAGAAGGTATTTTTTAAATGGAAAAGAACAACAAAGAAATGTCCTTTTTAGGTCATCTAGATGAATTAAGAAAACGCTTATTTAAGATTGCTGTAGCTGTTTTTGCAGTAGCTATAGTGGCTTTTTTCTTTAAAGATTTTATTTTTGATGTCATCATTTTTGGACCAAAAGACCCTAATTTTATTACTTATAGAACCTTTTGCCAAATATCAAGATATTTCGGAACGGAGGGCTTATGCATTGATGAAATACCATTTGTAATTCAAAGTAGAACGATGAGCGGACAATTTAACGCCCATATGTGGACATCAATTATAGCGGGAGTTATTATTGCTTTTCCATATATACTTTATCAACTATGGTTATTTATCAGTCCGGCACTCTATGAAAATGAAAAAAAATATGCCGCAACTTTTGTCATAATTTCATCTTTCTTATTTTTTGTTGGAGTTTTATTTGGGTATTACATTATTACTCCATTATCTATAAACTTTTTAGGAGCCTATAGAGTATCAGAGCAAGTTCTCAGCAATATTGATATTGACTCCTATATGAGTTTGCTTAGAACTTCTGTTTTAGTTTCTGGAATTATTTTTGAGCTGCCTATTATCATTTATTTCTTGACAAAATTAGGAGTTGTTACACCAACATTTTTAAGAACTTATAGAAAACACGCATTGGTTGGGGTTTTAATTATATCTGCCGTAATTACACCTCCAGATGTTGTGAGCCAAATTATAGTATCTATACCGATTTTATTATTATATGAAATAAGTATTCTTATTTCTGTAATCGTTTATAAAAAGAAACTAAAAAAAGAATTGACCAATGAGTAATCCTGTAGAAGATTTCAATGCCTATCGTCAGAAAATGAACGATAAAATATTATCAAATGACAATCTAGTTATCAAAAGAATATTTAATATTGATACCAATGCCTATCAAAAAGGACATTTAGATGTTAAAACCAAAGAATTACTTGGTCTTGTGGCTTCTGCTGTTTTACGATGTGATGATTGTATTAAATACCACTTAGAAACTTGTTATAAATTAGGGGTTACTAAAGAAGAAATGATGGAAACCATGTCAATAGCAACTTTAGTTGGAGGAACCATTGTAGTACCTCATTTACGAAGAGCTTATGAATTTTGGGAAGCTTTGGAAATAAACGCTCAATAAAATATTAAATATGATTTTACGCGCTGAAAATATTCAGAAAAAATACGGGAGTAGAACGGTTGTAAAAGGAATTTCTTTACAGGTAGAACAAGGAGAAATTGTTGGTTTACTTGGTCCAAATGGAGCTGGAAAAACCACTTCTTTTTATATGATTGTGGGGATGCTTCAACCTAATGATGGGCATATTTATTTGGATGAAGAAGAAATAACAACAGACCCAATGTACAAACGTGCTCAAAAGGGTGTTGGATATTTAGCCCAAGAAGCTTCTGTTTTTAGAAAAATGACCGTAGAAGAGAATATTCTTTCAGTATTACAATTTAATTATTCATCAGAAAAAGAACAATTAGAAAAGTTAGAATCATTAATTGAAGAATTCGGATTGGGACATGTGCGCAAAAATCGTGGTGATTTATTGTCGGGAGGAGAACGAAGAAGAACGGAAATTGCACGTGCTTTAGCTTCTGATCCAAAATTTATATTGTTAGATGAACCCTTTGCTGGAGTTGATCCAATAGCAGTAGAAGATATTCAACGTATAGTGGCACACTTAAAAGACAGAAATATTGGAATTTTAATTACTGACCATAACGTTCAAGAAACCTTGGCCATTACCGACAGAACTTATTTAATGTTTGAGGGGACTATTTTAAAAGAAGGGACTCCAGAAGAATTAGCAGCTGATGAAGTAGTACGTCGCGTGTATTTAGGAGAAAATTTTGAACTTAAGAAAAAAAGACTATAAATCAACAAGTTGTAAAGTTGTGAAGATGTTAAATCTTACACAGATTTTGAGATAATTCTAATAATAAAAATCTTTTATCTTTATTCTTTATTCTTTTATCTAATATTACTTAACCTTCAAAAACAAATTTTCAATCAACGAAAGCAAAACATATATTATAATAATAATGGGGATGGCAATAAATTGCAGCCAACTTACCAACACAATGATCAGTAAAAGAAAGAGGTATTTTATCACATTTTCCTTGAATTGATAGTTTTTAAACTTCAAAGCAAATAAAGGAATCTTCGCATTTAATAAATAAGTTCCCACTATCGTAATACCAACTAAGAAAAAAGGACGTTGTATTAACTCAACTATTTCACCATTTTGACTGTACACTATAATTAAAGGAATTGACACTATTAATAAAGCATTGGCAGGTGTTGGCAATCCAACAAATGAAGAGGTTTGACGTTCATCAATATTAAAATTGGCCAATCGATAAGCAGAAGCTAAGGGAATCATCAATCCGATAAAAGGAAGATAGTTGCCAACTTGTAACATACTCAATACATCATTACCACCCCAAGAAACAGCAGATTGTTTTAACAACTGAAAAATAATTAATCCGGGAACCACTCCACTGGTTACTATATCAGCCAATGAATCTAGTTGTTTTCCCAATTCACTGGTTACTTTTAATATTCGGGCAAAGAATCCATCAAAAAAATCAAAAAAAATACCCAATAAAACCATCATAGCTGCTGCTGTTAACTGGTTTTCTAAGGCAAACAAAATACCAACCAAGCCAGCACTTAAGTTTAAAAAAGTAAATAAATTGGGAATATGTTT
>JAUYUF010000253.1 GCA_030694835.1 Flavobacteriaceae bacterium
GAACAGGATATTTAGCTGGTGAAGCAACAATTATCGGATTTACTGATAGATTAACGATAGATGTTAATGGGCAAACTAAAAAGAATACACATTTTGTAATTCCTTTAAGCGATGTTAAAACAGTTGAAAATTTCAAGCTAATTCATTTTAGAAGCAAAGAAATTATTGAAGAATCAAAATCATTTAAAGATAAATATTTAGAAAATTTAAAAGGATTATCGCTTAATTTCAATATCAATGTAACAAAAGATGCGGTGGTAGAAATGGTGCTAGATCAATCTACTGGAAGTTATTTAAAAGGAAGTGGTATCGGTGATTTACAAATCGAAATCAATACACGAGGTAAATTTAATATGTATGGAGATTTTATTGTAGATAACGGAAATTACAATTTTAAATATGGCGGAATTATAGATAAACCTTTTAAAGTGGTAAAAGGCGGAACGATTTCGTGGAACGGAAGTCCATACAGTGCTCAGGTTGATATTGAAGCCATATACAATCTTAAAGCAAATCCAAGAGTATTTTTAGAAAATATTGCTACCAACAGAAAAATACCAGTTAATTTAATTACCCGTTTTAGTGGCGAATTATTCAATACTCAAAAAGAATTTGATATTCAAATTCCTAATTCAAGTACCGCTGTAAACTCAGAGTTAGCGTTTAAACTCAATGATAATGATCAAAATAAAAAAATGCGTCAGTTCTTTTCGTTGTTAGTAACGAAGAGTTTTTTCAATGAAAATGAATTTACTATTGACGGAACATCAGCATTATCAGGAACAACTTCGGATGTGTTTTCTAGTGTTTTATCTGATATATTAAACAGTGAAGATGCTAAATTCCAGATTGGAGTTGATTATACTGCAGGTGATAAACGCTCAGTCCTTAACCAAAGAATCGATGATCAAGTCGACATTTCTGTAGATACACAAATTAATGATAGAATATTAATCAATGGTAAAATTGGAGTTCCAGTTGGTTCTAAAACACAAAATAACGTAATAGGAGAGATAAAAGTTGAGTTTTTGTTAAATGATGAAGGCTCTTTGCGTTCAACTGTTTTTAATCGGCAAAATGAAATTCAATACTTAGATGAAGAAGATGGATATACTCAAGGTGTCGGACTTTCGTATCAAGTAGATTTTGATAATTTTAATGAATTATTAGAAAAACTCCGATTAAAAAAGAAGAAAAATGGGGAAATAGAAAATAATATAGAAAAGGTTAAAGAAGCAATTCCGCCACGAAAAACTTTTATTATTCCTAATAAAACAAAGATTGATACGTTAAATAATAAATTTCCTCTCAAATGAAATTGATTTCGACTAAAACCCATTGCCTAAGGATTCAGTTATGTTTCAATATAAACAACTTCACTATTTCACAACTTTACAACTTTTAGCAAATCAGATTACAATTTAATCTAATGTTGTTAAGTGCTTACTAAGTGGTTTAAATGATAAGAAAAGTCAGTAAAATAAGGTGTTTAAACCCGAAAACGATTTCGCATAAATGTATAAAATATTCATAGATAAACGAATATTCTTAGTATTTTTACACAAAAATTAGTTTATGGGCAAAAAACTTAATAGAATTGGATTACTAACATCAGGTGGTGATGCTCCAGGAATGAATGCAGCCATTAGAGCAGTTGTTCGAACTTGTACCCATTATAATGTAGAATGTGTTGGTATATACCGAGGATATCAAGGTCTTATTGAAGGAGATTTTATGCTCATGAATGCAAGATCTGTAAACAATATTATCAATAAAGGAGGTACGATTCTAAAATCGGCTCGTTCAGATGAATTTAGAACAAAAGCTGGTAGGAAAAAAGCCTATGAAAGCATTAAAGAAGGAAATATAGATGCACTTATTGTAATTGGGGGAGATGGTACATTTACTGGAGCTATGAAATTTAATAAAGAATTTGATTTTCCAGTAATTGGAATTCCTGGTACAATTGATAATGATATTTTTGGCACCAATTTTACGATTGGATACGATACTGCTTTAAACACTGTTGTTGAGGCTATCGATAAAATTAGAGATACTGCCAGTTCTCATAACCGATTATTTTTTGTTGAAGTAATGGGACGAGATGCTGGATTTATTGCTTTAAATGCAGGAGTTGGAGCTGGGGCAGAAGAAATTTTAATACCTGAGGAAAACTTAGGTCTTGAACGATTATTAGAATCATTGAAAAAAAGTAAGCGTTCTGGCAAATCATCCAGTATTGTTGTTGTTGCAGAAGGTGATAAAACGGGTAAGAATGTTTTTGAATTGGCAGATTATGTAACTAAAAATTTACCTGAGTACGAAGCGAGAGTGTCCGTTTTAGGTCATATGCAGCGTGGTGGTTCACCCACTTGTTTTGATAGAGTTCTAGCCAGTAGGTTAGGAGTAAAAGCAGTTGAGTTGATTTTGGATGGAAAAACAAACTTAATGGTAGGAACCATCAATAATAAAATTGAAATGACCGATTTAGAAAAAGCTATAAAAGGACATCATTCCATCGATCAAGAATTATTAAGAGTGTCAGATATAATGTCTACATAAATAACAAAAATTAAATAAGTATAAAATGATAAAAATAGGAATAAACGGTTTTGGAAGAATTGGACGTATTGCCTTTAGAGAAGCTGTAAAAAGAGAAAATGTTAGAGTTGTAGCAATCAATGATTTATTAGATGTTGATTATTTAGCTTATATGTTAAAATATGACTCAGTTCATGGCAAATTTGAAGGAACAGTTGAGGTTAAAGAAAATGTACTGTATGTAAACGGAAATCCAATTCGTACAACGGCAGAAAGAAATCCAGAAAATTTAAAATGGGATGAAGTAGGTGCTGATTATGTTATTGAATCTACAGGAATTTTTACAACATTAGAAAAAGCAGGATTACATATCAAAGGTGGTGCTAAAAAAGTAATTATTTCAGCTCCCTCTAAAGATGCACCAATGTTTGTAATGGGTGTAAATAATAAAACGTTAAAACCAGAAGACACAATCATCTCAAATGCATCTTGTACAACCAACTGTTTAACTCCGATTGCTAAAGTATTACACGATAAATTTGGTATTGAAAGTGGGTTAATGACAACTGTTCATGCTGCAACTGCAACGCAAAATACTGTTGATGCTCCATCTGCAAAAGATTGGAGAGGTGGTCGTTCAGCAATTCATAACATCATTCCTTCATCTACTGGTGCTGCAAAAGCTGCTGGAAAAATATTACCAGAATTAAAAGGAAAATTAACAGGTTTGTCTTTTAGAGTTCCAACTATGGATGTTTCTGTAGTCGATTTAACAGTTAATTTAGAAACAGCTACAACTTATGAAGAAATTTGTAAAGTAATGAAAGAGGCTTCAGAAGGTGAAATGAAAGGAATTTTAGGCTATACAGATGAGGCTGTCGTATCTCAAGATTTTGTTGGAGAAACCAATATTTCTGTTTTTGATGCCACTGCTGGAATTGCTTTAACTGATAAGTTTTTTAAGTTGATAGCTTGGTATGATAATGAATATGGTTATTCTACTAAAATTGTTGATTTAGTAGAATATGCTGCTTCTATTTCTAAATAGAAATTAAAATTATATAATTAACATTGTAATTTGTTGATTTTTAAAATTTTAGGGTTTTGATTGTTTTAATCAGAACCCTTTATTATTTCTCCACATCACAATTTTTTAATACATTAGTTTAAAACTTTAATCAATGGAAATAGCAATAATTGCCCATGATGGTAAAAAAGCTGAAATGGTTCAATTTTTAATGGAGCATAAATCAATTTTACTACATAAAAATATAACGTTAGTTTCAACAGGAACAACAGGAACAAAAGCAGAAAAATCTGGATTTGAAGTAATGAAGATGTTATCGGGTCCGTTAGGAGGTGATGCACAAATTGCAGCTCGAATTGCAGAAGGTAAAACGGATATGGTTTTCTTTTTTAGAGATCCTTTAGGTATTCATCCTCATGAACCAGATATTTTTATGTTAATGAGATTGTGTGATGTACATGATGTCCCATTAGCTACTAACCCCGCAACTGCTGAGTTGCTACTGAAAGCTATTTCATATAGTTGATTTAGAATATTATATAGTTGGAAGGATTGTTTCCTTTTAACTGATTCACAAATAAAAAAAGCCACGCATTGCGTGGCTATAATATTTTAGGCCGTAAAAGAATTAATCTCTTCTAGGAGCGTTAAATTTGCTACGGTTGTTATTACCGTAACCACCTCTGCTGTTGTTTCTGTTTCCAGTTTCAGCTTTAGGTTCAGCTTTTTTAACAACGATAGTGCTCTTGTCGTATTCGCATCCGTCAAGTTCTTCGATTGCTTTTAAACCATCTTCTTGGTTTTTCATTTCAACAAATCCAAATCTTTTAGATTCATTTGTAAATTTGTCAATAATAACTTTTGCAGAAACTACGTCTCCATACTCTTGGAATAATTCTTGCAAGTCCTCGCTAGTAATTGCTGGACTTAATTTTGCTACGAAAATGTTCATGTGATAAATAAAATGTTTATTAAATTAAGTTTTAAGATATTGAAGTAAGCAATTCAAAAGAAGTACATTGCTAAAATAATCTATTTCGGGCACAAAGGTAATGATTAAAACTACATTTGGTTGCAAATACCTAAAAATCTTTTGTTTATTTGATTTTTAAAAATTTAAAATAGAATAAAAATCTATTTTTTTTGAAAAAGCAAGGTTAGTAATCTTGGTGGATTTGTTGTTTCTTCATCAAACCATTCATCAATTTTAATTAATTTAAAACCTAATTTTTCAGCTTCGTTTAAATATTCTGATAAATGATGTAGATAACTTTCAACAAGAATATGCTCAAATTTTGCCTGACTTCCAATAAATCTTTTCATAGAATGAATTTCACTAATAAAGAAAAATCCCTTACTTTTTAATACCCGATGAGCTTCATTAAAGACATTTGATAAATCTTTTAAATGTTCTAAAACTAAATTGCAACTAACTAAATTAGCAAATTCATCTTCAATTTTCCATTTTTTAGAAATATCAGCCTCTAAAAATTTTACATGATTTTGAATAACTTTTTTTTGAGCAATAGCTAACATTTCTGATGAAAAATCTAATGCTATTATACTTTTAGCTTTATCAGCTAGCCATTGGGTGTTTTTACCCGTTCCACAACCAATTTCAACAACAGTATCAAAAGAAAGAGTTCTTAATATTGATTGAGTGGCTAATAAATCGAGATCTCGTGTTTTATTCTCATTTTGATCATAAATTTCTGACCACGATTGATAGGCTTTTTTTACACTCATGATTTTATTTAATGGCAATCATAGAAATTTCTATATTCACATTTTTGGGTAAACCAGAAACCTGAACAGTTTCTCTAGCCGGAGCTGTTTCGCTCTTAAAATAGGCACCATAAATTTCATTAACAGCTGTAAAATTATTCATATCAGAAATGAAAATAGAAGATTTAACAACCTGTTCAAACGTCATTTCAGCGGCTTCTAAAATGGCTTTTAAATTTTCCATTACTTGTTTAGTTTCTGATTGAATAGAATCCATAACTAACTCACCATTAGCTGGATTTATCGGGATTTGTCCTGAGATATAAATGGTGTTTCCATAAATCACCGCTTGATTGTATGGACCGATAGGTGCCGGAGCATTGGGTGTATTTATAATTTTTTTCATATGTTAATATTTTATTTGTTTTTTAATATGTCATATGGAATACGCCAGTTTGATTAAAATATTTT
>JAUYUF010000263.1 GCA_030694835.1 Flavobacteriaceae bacterium
ACACTTTAACATCGAGTGTTTCGCCTCCTAATTTCATTTTTTTAGTCAATTGAATATCTGCATCGCTGGGTTTTGTATTTCCAGAAGGATGATTATGACATAAAATTATTGCAGTACTATTAATTTCAACAGCTTTCTTAAAAACCAATCGAACATCAACTACAGTTCCCGTTAATCCGCCAGAACTTAACTGACTCTTATGCAAAACTTTATTTGAATTGTTTAAGTAAACAATCCAAAATTCTTCAGTCGCTATTTCACCAATCAGAGGTTGCATAATATCAAAAATGGCTTTGCTACTTGTAATTTTTGGCAATTCCATAGCTTCTTCTAAACGCCTACGACGTCCTAATTCTAAAGCAGTAATTATTGAAATAGCCTTCGCTTCACCAATTCCTTTAAATTTTATCAAATCAGTTACTGATAACTTACCTAAAGCACTTAAATTATTGTTGATACTTGCTAAAATATGTTTAGATAACTCAACAGCACTTTCGTTCCTAGAGCCTGAACCTATTAATATTGCGATGAGTTCGGCATCAGAAAGAGCCTGTTTTCCTTTAGAAAGTAATTTTTCTCGCGGACGATCATCTTCTGCCCATGATTTAATGGAAAATGAGTTTTTTGAATAATTCATAAAAAAGCAATTTTTATCAAATTTAAAATAATATCGTTAAAACTATTTTATATTTGCATCAAATTATACAACAGATAGAATTTATTTAGTTAAAATATTGATACTAAAGTAGATTTATAATTTAAGCATTCTATTTTGACCTTATAAAAATATATACTGATGAAAATAATTATTGCGGGAGCAGGAGATGTAGGATTTCACTTAGCTAAATTATTATCTTATGAATCGCAAGATATTTACATCATTGATAAAAGTGGTGAGAAATTAAATTATGTAAGTACACATTTAGATGTTATTACCATAAAAGGCGACGCCACTTCACCTAAACTTTTAATAGAGAATAAAATACATGAAGCTGATATTTTTTTAGCTGTTACAGACTCTCCTGAAGTCAATTTTACCATTGCAGTTTTAGGAAAAAAATTAGGAGCAAAAAAAACAATTGCTCGAATTACAAATCCAGAATTTTTAAATAACGATGTTATTAATTTTGTTGAATTAGGTTTAGATTCTGTCATTTCTCCCGAAGAATTAGCAGCAAATGAAATCAAAATGTTGGTTAGACAATCTGCATTTAATGATTCAATTGAATTTGAAAATGGCTCTTTATTTATTCTAGGCGGAATTTTAAGTGAAACTTCCCCTTTAATAAATCTTTCTGTTCAAGAAGCTAAATTACAATTTTCTGACATTGAATTTATTACCATTGCAATTAAATCTGGAAAAACTAAAGAGACAATCATTCCTAGAGGAAATACTGTTTTTAATGCTTTCGATCAAGTATATTTTTCAACAACTGCTGACAGTCATCATAAATTACATAAACTCATTGGAAAAGAGCATCACAACGTAAAAGATATTATGATATTGGGAGGTAGCCGAATTGGTGAAAAATCGGCACGAAATTTAAGTTTAGAAAACTTTAATATCAAACTTATTGAATCTAATAAAGAACGTGCTTTTGAGTTGGCTGAAAAGCTTCCAAATGTATTAGTAATACGTGGTGATGGAAGAAATGTTGATTTACTGGAAGAAGAAAACATTGCAGAAATGGATGTTTTTATAGCAGTTACTGGCAACTCAGAAACTAATATCATTTCTAGCTTAGTTGCCAAATCAAGAGGTGTTAAAAAAACTATTGCTTTAGTTGAAAATATGGAATATATCCACATATCTCAAACTATTGGAATTGATACGCTCATCAATAAAAAATTATTGGCTGCAAGCAGTATTTTCAAACATATTAGAACAGGAAACGTTTTAGCATTGGCAAATTTACACAATATAGATGCAGAAGTTATTGAATTTGAAGTCCTTAGCAATTCTATCATCGCCAATAAACAAATTAAAGACCTCAGCATAACATCTAAAGCTGTTTTTGGAGGAGCCATCAGAAATGGAAAACCAATGATGACTTTTGGCGATTTTCAATTGCAAGCCAAAGATAAAATCATTGTTTTCTGTCTTCCGGAAGCTATACCAGAATTAGAAAAATTGTTTAAATAACCCATGAAGAGTCTGAATTTTAAAATTATTTTAAGCATTCTCGGCTTGGCAACCATGTTAAACGGACTTTTCATGCTTTTGGCGATTCCTTTTAGTATTTATCATCAAGAAAAAGCTGCCAACGGCATTTTAACTGCGGGGATTCTTACCATATTTTTTGGCTTTTTACTCTGGTTTTTCAATCGAAAGGCATCCAAAAATTTAGGTAAAAAAGAAGGTTATATGATTGTAACTTTTGGATGGATCTTATTAGCTTTAACAGGAACTTTACCTTATCTATTCACCAATTCGATTCATACTTTTACCGATGCCTTTTTTGAAACCATGTCGGGTTATTCAACAACAGGCGCCTCTATTGTTAACAATATTGAATCACTTCCTAAAGGAATTTTATTTTGGAGAAGTGCTACTCATTGGATTGGCGGAATGGGAATTATTGTACTCACCATCGCCATTTTACCTTTATTAGGAATTGGCGGAATGCAGTTATTTATGGCTGAAGTACCCGGAATTACTTATGACAAATTACATCCGCGAATTACAGAAACTGCCAAACGATTGTGGTTGATTTATTTCGGATTGACCATAGCAGAATTTTTATTGTTAAAATTAGCCGGAATGACCTGGTTTGATGCGATTAATCACGCCATGTCAACGATGAGTACCGGTGGATTTTCAACTAAAAATGCCAGTTTAGCGCATTGGAATCACGCACCTTTAATACAATATATTGTTATTTTCTTTATGTTCGTGGCGGGTACTAATTTTGTGTTGACTTATTTTATGCTGAAAGGCAATTTTAAAAAAATAGTTAATAATGAGGAGTTTAAATATTATTTGACAGGACTCATCGGTATTTCTTTTATAGTAACAATACTCATTCTGTTCTATCAAGATCCGAATCTAAAAACGACTATTATTGATTTAAAACCATTTGGTGAAGTTGAAAGTGCCATAAGGCATGCTTTATTTCAAGTAGTTGCAATTTTAACAACTACAGGATTTGTTAGCGCAGATTATACCATGTGGAATTCATTAGCAACAATTCTAATTTTTTCATTATTTCTAATTGGAGGTTCTGCAGGGTCTACTGCTGGAGGAATAAAAATAGTGAGACATATTATCATTATTAAAAATAGTTTGTTAGAAATTAAAAAACTATTACATCCAAATGCCATTATTAGAGTTCGTTATGATGGAAAATCAATACATCAACATATAGTTTTTAACATTCTTTCATTTTTTGTTTTATATATGTTAATTTTTATTTTAGGATCTATAATACTTACTTTTTTTGGATTAGATTTTATATCGGCAATGAGCGCAACAGCATCATCACTTAGTAATGTTGGTCCAGCATTGGGAAGTGTTAGTCCGGTTAATAATTACGCCCATTTATCTGATCACGCAAAATTGTTTTGCTCTTTCTTGATGTTAATAGGACGACTTGAACTATTTACAGTTCTAGTATTATTTACACCCTATTTTTGGAAGAAGAATTAATCTTTCATTTTTGACTTTAATTCCTCAAAATCTAAATTTCCGTAATTACCGGAACTCATCATCAGTAAAGCTGAATTGTTAAAATCTAAAGAAAATAAATACTGTTTAAAATCTATAGGATTTGTAAACACCACCAAATCATCTCTTTTAAAAGCTAATTTGATTTGATTTTCAGAGATAGATTCTAACCTTTTTATAGCAACTGCATCGGGTGAATAAAATACAATGGCAACATCTGCACTATCCAACGCATTTTCATATTCTTTTAGGAACACAGCATTTAAGCTACTATAAGTATGTAATTCTAAACAAGCAATTAATTGTTTTTGTACATACTGTTCTTTTACGGATTGTGTTGTTGCTTTAACTTTGGAGGGCGAATGTGCAAAATCTTTAAACAATACATTTTTAGTTGTTTCATACATTTTTTCCAAGCGTTTACTTGCTCCTTTAAAAGAGGAAATGGCCTCATAAAAATCTTCTTCACCAATTCCCATATGCAAACATATCCATCTTGCTCCTTCTAAATTTTGTAAATTATGATGTCCAAAAATGGCTAATGGTATTTTTCCTAAAGAAGTGTCAAGTATTGTCTTTTCGTTTTCAATACTATACTTTGGAGTTTTATAGGGAAATTTTTTAATGGTATGGGTTGATTTATTCACTAATTTCACGATTGCTTCATCCTCTTCATTATAAATTAAAGCGCCACCTTCTGTCATACTTTCGATAAAAATCTCAAACTGCTCTACATAAATTTCGAAAGTGGGAAATACGTTGATATGATCCCAAGCAATACCACTTAACAACGCAATATTAGGTTTATATAAATGAAATTTAGGACGTAAATCAATTGGTGACGTTAAATATTCATCTCCTTCTAAAACCACAAATTCATTTTCTTTAGTCAAATGAACCATAGTATCAAAACCTTCTAACTGAGCTCCAACCATAAAGTCAACGGGTTGATGATGATAATTCATCACATGTAAAATCATAGAAGTAATTGTTGTTTTTCCATGTGACCCACCAATTACAACTCTCGTTTTATCTTTTGATTGTTCGTACAAAAACTCAGGATAAGAATAGATTTTTAAACCTAAACTCTGTGCTTTCAACAATTCTGGATTATCTTCTTTAGCATGCATTCCTAAAATTATAGCTCCCAAATCTGAAGTTATTTTACTAGGAAACCAACCCATTTCTTCAGGTAGCAATCCATGATTTGCTAATCTAGATTTTGAAGGTTCAAAAATAGCATCATCACTTCCTGTTATTTGAAATCCTTTGTGATGAAGTGCTAAGGCTAAATTGTGCATCGCACTTCCTCCTATGGCAATAAAATGAATTCGCATAAAATATAGTTTGTTGATGGTAAAAATAATCAAACTATTGAGATGACGCGTTTCAATTTTTAAAAAATCTGAAGTTGATTTGTTTAAACAAACCCCAAATTAATTTGTATTTTTGTCAAAAACTTATTCTATGGATTTAAATTTGATTCCTCAAATAAAACATACCAATAGCGGAAACTTTTTCTTATTAGCTGGACCCTGTGCAATTGAAGGTGAAGAAATGGCAATGCGCATTGCAGAACATTTGGTTAAAGTAACCGATAAATTGCAGATTCCTTTTATTTTTAAAGGTAGTTTTAAAAAAGCCAATCGATCAAGAATTGATAGTTTTACTGGAATTGGTGATGAAAAAGCCTTAAAAATATTGCGAAAAGTAAGTGAAACTTTTAAAGTTCCAACAGTTACTGATATCCATGAGGCACAAGATGCCGCAATGGCTGCAGTATATGTTGATGTTTTACAAATCCCAGCGTTTTTAGTGCGCCAAACTGATTTGGTAATTGCTGCAGCTAAAACTGGAAAAGTTGTCAATCTGAAAAAAGGACAATTTATGAGTCCGGGAGCCATGAAACACAGTGTTCAAAAAGTATTAGATTGTGGAAATTCTCAAGTTACTATTACAGATCGAGGAACCATGTTTGGCTATCAAGATATGATAGTTGATTTTAGAGGAATTCCGGAAATGCAACAATTTGCTCCAACTATTTTAGATGTAACACATTCTCTACAGCAACCTAACCAAGAAAGTGGTGTAACGGGTGGGAAACCTGCATTGATTGAAACCATTGCCCGCGCCGGAATTGCAGTTGGTGTTGACGGAATATTTATAGAAACCCATTTTGATCCAGCAAACGCAAAATCTGATGGCGCCAATATGCTTCATTTAGATCATTTTGAAAAACTCATGACTAATTTAGTGGCTCTTCGAAAAGTGGTCAATACTTTTAAAAAATAACCATAAAAAAAGCGAGTTTTCACTCGCTTTTCTCTTCTTGGGTGATTAATTAACCACATTTGTTATAACCACAACTTTTACATTTTAAACAACCTTCTGAATAAATTAATCCCTGAGGATCTCCACATTCTGAACATTTTTTATCGGCTGCTGCGGTACCGTCTGGAACAAATATTTTTAACGCACGCGCTAATCCATTTTTCCATGTATTGATATTTTCATCGTATAAATTTAGATTATTGATTAACTCAATTACGTAAGTTATTGGCATTCCATGGCGTAAAACACCTGAAATTAACTTAGCATAATTCCAATATTCTTTATCAAAAGATCTTGATAAACCTTCAATCGTTACTTTATATCCATCTTTATCTACATATTGAAAATCATATCTTGATTTAGTCTCATCTTTTTTCTTAATTACATATCCAAATTCTACCCATTGCGGCAA
>JAUYUF010000271.1 GCA_030694835.1 Flavobacteriaceae bacterium
ATGCCCATGAAGCAATAGATTACAAAGTTCGCGAAGGGTTTCCTGGGCGAAAATTTGTAATGGTAGTTGATTTGGCAAAATGTAAAAATGCGCTTAAATGTGTAGATTCTTGCCACAAAGAGCACCACGTACACACACCAAATGCTTGGCTAAAAGTGTTTAAAATGCAAGACAATGATAACTCATCTCCATATTGGATGCCAATGTTTTGTCAACATTGTGATAAACCGGCATGTGTTACAGTTTGCCCAGTAGATGCAACCTTTAAACGTCGTGATGGAATTGTACTTATTGATAATGAACGTTGTATTGGTTGTCGTTTTTGTATGGCAGCTTGTCCTTATAATGTGCGTATTTTTAATTGGGGAGAACCAGTTCAGCCAGGAGTTGAAAAAGATTATCATGGAACTCCTGAATTTGGAGGAAAACCGAGTCTAAAAGGAACTGTTGATAAGTGTGATTTTTGTCCTCACGCTATTGCAAAAGGAGAACTACCACATTGCGTTGCAGCATGTCCTACTGGAGCGTATTATTTCGGAGATATTTATGAAGACACGGTTACTAATGGAGACGAAACGTTAAAATTTAGTAAATTACTTAAAGATAAGGCAGGATATCGTTTATATGAAACTATGGGAACCGAACCTAGTATTTATTATTTACCTCCTGTTGATAGGCTTGTCAATTTTGAAGAGGCTGATTATAGTTACGAGCAGGTAAAACATGTGCCAATTCCAAAAGAAGAAACTAAATAATTATGACTACAAGAGAAGAAATTATCAAAAAATTAGCTCCTAAAGAATTTAATAAACTTGGAGTTATATGGGTTTCATTACTATGTATTGTTTCCCTTGCGGGTATAATAGCTTATATAGATCAAATAATTAGAGGATTAGAAGTAACCAATCTACGCGATTATGCTATTTGGGGAGTGTATATTTCAAACTTCGTTTTTTTTGTTGCGACAAGTTTTGTGGGTGCGTTTACAGCATCTATCTTGCGTTTATCACAAAAAAAGTGGAGAACTCCATTAGTAAGAATTGCTGAAATGGTAGCAGTATCTGCTATTGCTATGGCGGGTGTGGCTATTATTTTAGATATGGGTAGACCAGATAGAATTCATTACCTATTTATCTATCCACGATTACAATCGCCAATTGCTTGGGATATTATTATTATCACTATTTACTTAGCATTTAGTATAATGCTACTTTATATTCCAAATATCCCTGATTTTGCTATTTTAAAGAAACATCATCAAGACAAACCATTTTTGAGCAAGGTCTACGGATTTTTAGCAATTAATTGGTCGGGCAGTGCTAATCAAATAAAAATACACCAAAAAACAATTAAAGTAATTGCTGTGACAATGATTCCGTTAGCTTTGATTTTACAATCGGTAGATGCGTGGTTATTTTCAACAACCTATAGAATCGGTTGGGATAGTACCAATTTGGGCCCTTATTTTATTGCTGGTGCATTTGTTGCTGGAACAGGAGCCTTAATTACTGCAGTTTATATGGTTCGTAAGTTCAATAATTTGGAAGAATTCATAACAGAAAAGCATTTTGATAAATTAGGTAGATTATTAGTATTTGCTTGTTTGGTTTATTTATACTTTAATATGAATGAATATTTAGTTCCTGCTTTTAAATCAACACAAGGAGAAGTGGAACATTTAATGGCATTGTTTTTTGGAGATTATTCGTTAATGTTTTGGTTTTCTGTAGGTGGTGGATTAATTCTTCCGTCTATTTTACTGATGTTTAGAAAAATGCGAAAACCATTCCCAATGTTTATTATTGCTATTTTAGTTGTGGTAACCTCATGGTGGAAACGTTATATTATTGTATCTCCTGCTTTATTACATCCATTTATGCCAATACAAGGAGTTCCAGAAGAATGGAATCATTATTTCCCTTCGTTGCATGAGTGGCTAATAACTGGAGGTACTTTAGCTTTATCGATGTTAATCATCACAATATTTGTGCGTTTTATACCAGTAGTACCAATTCAGCGCACTATAGATGAAATGGGAATTACTGAAACTGAAAACGACAAAAACTAAGAGCAATGAAAACAAGAAATTATATAAAATCGTTTGCTTCTATCCTAATGATAGTAGCCTTTATTGGAAGCTCATTTGTAGTTAATGCTCAAGAGGAAAAACAAAGCCTTAGCGTTGGGTTAACCTACCATAAAATTGCAGGAGGAGATTCTTTTCTTAAAATTTCAACTAGTTTTAAAGGAGAAGATGGATGGCAAGATGCAGCCATTGTTCCTTTTGAAGTAGTTAAAATTGGTGATGATGAAGTATTATTAGGAAGTGGTTCAACTGATAAACACGGGAAAGCAAAATTTGTTTTTCCTAAAGGAATTATTACTAATGAAAATTCAATTGAAGTTCGAATAGTAGATCATCCAACATATGAAGATACAGCAGAAATGCTTGATTTTAAAGATGTTAATTTAACTGCAGAACTAACAGTAAATGAGAATACAAAGCAAATTACAGCAACTTTAAAAGATGTTGATGGAAATCCAATTGTTGATGAAGGATTAAAAGTACAAGTTAAACGTTTGTTTAAAGGATTAAATGTTGGAGATGATGCTTATTATACAGATGAAAACGGTATGATTGTTGTCGATATAGAAGAAGAATATAAAAGTTTTGACGGTAATTTGATCTTTGAAGTAACATTAGAAGAACATGATGAGTATGGTACTGTTAAGGTACAAATGCCTGCTGATTTCGGAATTTCAGGCACCGATTTATCTACCTTTGATGACAGAACCATGTGGTCTCCTGCAAATAAAACTCCTTTATTCATGTTAATATTTCCTAACTTGGTTTTATTAGGGATAATCGGAGTTTTTGTATATTTGATAATGAATTTAATAAAAATTAGTAAATCTTAAAATTAGTAAATTATGAAACAAGTTGGAATTTTATTTATGGTAGCAGTTTTTGCTATAGGATTAGTATCTTTTACCGTTGCTCAAGAGCCATGGAAAGTACCAGCAAAAGATGCTGCAGTTAAAAATCCGGTTAAAGAAGATCTTAAAGAAGCTAAAACTATTTACATGCAACATTGTAAAGCATGTCATGGCACAAAAGGTTTAGGCGATGGCCCTAAAGCTAAAAACATGAAAGGTGACTTAGGAGATTTCTCTTCTGCAGCTTTCCACAAACAAACAGATGGTGAACTTTTCTACAAAACTAAAGTTGGAAGAGCGGATATGCCAAACTTCAAAAAATTATCTGATGAAGAGATTTGGTTAGCTGTTCACTATATGAGATCTTTAAAACAATAAATTACTTTGCTTACTAAAAACCGGAGAATTCTCCGGTTTTTTTTGTACAATAATTTTAATATTTCATGTTAGATTAGAAATATGAAATTACAATAAAATGATATTTATCATGTTTTATATAGTTTTTAATGAATACATTTATGTTGATTAAAACCGATAATTTGATAAGTATACTTGATAAAAGTAAGTGTTAGATTTCCTGATTAACGGCAAAGTATTTTAAATCTTCCTCACATTAGGTTAATCTGTTTTATTATATAAAAGTTATATTAATTTAATATGTTTTGTTATGGAAAATAATAAAACTGAGAAAGAAACGGATAGACGGAAATTCTTAAAATTAGGATTATTGTCTAGCGTGTCTGTGGTTGCAGGCACTTCATTAGTTTCTAACTTAGCATCAGTCGATGAAAAACTTCAGAGTGAAAAAATTAGATTGCTAACACCAGAGGGGAAAATTGTTGAGGTAGATGCTACCAACATTAACAAATACCCGGAAGCCCACATTACACCTACTGAATCTAGGAAAGGTATACCAAATAGAAAATTTGTAATGGTTATCGATTTAGCTAAATGCAACAACGCTAGAAGTTGCGTGGAAAGTTGTCAAAAGGCACATCAGCTAGATTATCACGATGAGTTTATGAAAATTCTACTAATTCAGAACAATGAAGAAGACGCTCCTTATTGGTTTCCAAAACCATGTTTTCATTGTGATGAACCTCCTTGTGTCACAGTTTGTCCAACAGGTGCTACATTTAAAAGGGACGATAATATTGTTTTAGTAGACAATAATCGTTGTATTGGATGTAAATTTTGTATTACAAGTTGCCCTTATTCGGCAAGAATATTTAATTGGGGACACAAGGCCAAATTCGATAACAAAGACATTCCCTATTCACCAGAAACAGGTATTCCAGGTACAGAAGGAACTGTGATGAAGTGTGACTTTTGTCCTGATTTATTAAGGCAAGGTGAATTGCCTCATTGTGCAAAAGCGTGTCCTATGGGTGTAATTTATTTTGGCGACAAAAATGAGGATATCGTTACAAACGGAATTGAGACTCTAAGGTTTTCTAAATTAATTAAAGATAGAGTTGGCTATCGTCATTTAGAGCACTTAGGAACAAAACCTAACGTTTATTATTTGCCAGCTGTAAACAGAGATTTTCCTTTAGAAAGAGGACTGGATAAGGATGAAGAAATACTTGAGCGGTATAAAAATGTTCCTTTTATTGAAGAATTCATAAAATCATCTAAAATTTAACTTTAATAACGCTTTATCATGGATTTAGCTAATAGAAAAAAAGAATTAGTAGAAGAATTTTCGCCAATGATAGTGAAAACCAGTTTATGGGGTAAGTTATGGATTGGTGGATTAATAGCAATAATTTTAGTTGGATTATATGCCTTTTTTGTCCAGATCCAGAAGGGACATGAAATTACAGGAATGAGAGATAATGTAGTATGGGGTATTTATATCATAAACTTTATTTTTTTTGTAGGTATTAGTTACTCTGGCGCTTTTATCTCTGGGATATTACACTTTTATGAGACATCTTGGAAAAATTCCATTTCTAGAATTATTGAAATTATGACTGTTTTATCATTAGTAATTGGGCCTATTTTCATATTACTATGTATCGGAAGATTAGATAGGTTACATTATTTATTTCTCTACCCAAGAATTCAATCACCTATTACGTGGGATATTATTGCAATTATGACTGACTTAATTGGTTGTTTTATTTATTTATTGCTAACATTTATTCCTGACTTCGCAATCTTAAGAGATAGTAAAGAATTAGAAATTCCAAGTTGGAGAAGGAAAATGTACAAATTTTTAGCAATTGGTTATAAAGACACTCCTACACAAAGTAAAAGATTACATAAAATTAAAAATATTATGTCAGCTATGATTATTGCGTTGGCAATTGTTGCTTATACTGTATTAGCTTGGATTTTTAGTCTAACCCTACAGCCAGGGTGGAATAGTACCATTTTTGCAACATATTTTATTATAGCTGGTTTATATTCCGGAGTTAGTGTAATAATAATTTCCATGTACGTCATTAGAAGAGTATATAAATTAGAAAATTACCTTAAAAAAATTCATTTTATTGGCGCCGGAATTGTTTTGTTAGTAATATCATTACTCTATGGGTACTTTACATTTAGTGAGTATTTTGCAAAATGGTTTAGTCATAAAACATCTGACACTAATTTGTTAAACACACTTTTTGGCAGGTATTTCTGGGAATTTATTTTAGCAAATTATATAGGTATAATAATTCCTATAATTATTTTATTTTTTAAAAAATTAAGAACTATAAAATCAATTACATTTGCCGCTATCGTTGCAGTATTAGGTATGTGGTTAAATAGATATATAATTGTTGTTCCAACACTAGAAACACCTTTTTTACCTATTCAAGACACTAGAACTGAATATCTTTTTTATTCAGCAACTTGGGTTGAGTTTGCATTAAGTTTTGCAGGAATCGCTGCATTCTTTTTATTCTTTACACTTTTGATAAAACTAGTTCCTATTATTCCAATGTCAGGAATTATTGAACACGAAAGAAAAGTAATTAAAAAAACTAAAAATTATACTGATGGACTGGAATAAAAATAAAAACAGATTTATTATCTCTTTGATTGTCATATTATTATTCAGTTTGAATAGTAATTCTCAAGAATTTGATGCTGAAAAATACAGAATGTTGTATAATTTTAAAACAGTTAAACAAGCAGATAATACTAGATTGCTAGAAGTAAGTTTTAACGCAAGAAATAATGAAGATACAAAAGATATAATACCAGTATTTGGAGCTGAAATTAAATTTTATTCTTCATTAGAGGAAAAAGAAATGTTACTTGGTTCCTCTAAAACCACCAAAGAAGGAATCGCTAAATTGATACTTCCTGGAAATCAAAAATACTTAACTAATAAAGATGGTAATATCACTTTAAATGCTCGATTTGAAGGTAGCGACAAGTTAAGTGAAGAATCAGAAGAAATCATCTTTAAAAATGTACACTTAGAATTGGATTTAAAAGAAATTGAAGGGATTAAAACGGCAATTGCAACAGTGTATACTATTAATAATTTAGGCGAAAAAATTCCTGTAGAAACAGATATTTCGCTTTATGTAAATAGTATGTTTGCTAAAATGAAAATTGGAGAAGGCTCTATTACTGATGGCGAATTTGAATATCACTTTGAATTTCCTACAGACTTGCCTGGAGACATTAATGATAATTTAACAGCTTATTTAATGATAGAAGATCATGAAGAATTTGGCAATGTAATTCAAAAGAAAACTGCAAAATGGGGTGTATTTCATCAACATAAAAAAGAGAAAAAACTTACTCTATGGTCTCAATATGCTCCAATTTGGATGTATGTTGTATTAACAATATTATTAGTAGGGGTTTGGGCAAATTATGTATATACTATTATAAATCTATTTAAAATAAAAAATGAGCCAGATGCTTTTGAAACTAAAAACATTATTAGAAATACTTAAAATGAAATTATGCTGAGTAATAAATATTTGAATTAAAAACTTAAATTAGATAACTATGAAACAAATTAGAATTATTTTAATGACAGCTGTTTTTGCTATCGGAATGGTGTCTTTTGTTAATGCTCAAGAATGGGTGGTGCCCGCAAAAGATAAAGCAATGAAAAACCCAGTTGAAGCTTCTAAAGAAAATTTAAAAGAAGCAAAAACACTTTATGACATTCAATGTAAATCTTGTCATGGAGCAAAAGGTTTAGGTGACGGCACAAAAGCTAAAAGTATGAAAGGTGATTTAGGTGATTTTTCTTCTGCTAAATTCCACGCACAAACTGATGGTGAATTGTTCTACAAAACTAAAGTTGGTAGAGCTGATATGCCTGGATACTCTAAAAAATTAAATGATGAAGAGATCTGGTTAACAGTTATTTACATGAGATCTTTAAAAAAATAAATAATTAAGTATAACTTATTGAACCGGGTTTATCCCGGTTTTTTTTATGATTTTTAATTTTTAAATATTTTTCAAAATATTGTATCTTAGAGAATAAATTAAAAATAAATTATGAAAAATATATTATTTTTTGGATTTGCTATTTTCGTAATGCTTATTCATAGTTGCGCACCAAAAGAAAAACATGAGGAAATACCCAAAAATATTGATAGCGTAATTGTAGAATCAAATACAATTGATACTACAGCTATTCTTACTGAAATATCAGAAGAAGAAAATATTATAGAAGAGGTTAAACAAGTTCAGAAAGAAGAGATCCCTAAATCAGTTACAAAAAATCCAGGTGTAACCAAAATTATAGAGAAGGAAGTTGTAAAAACGACCACTGAGAGCAAACCAGTAATCAAAGTTGATGAGGTTGTTAAAAAAGAAGTTATCGTTGAAAAAGTTGTTGAAACTAAAAAAGAGGCAGAGGCTGTTGTAGAAGTAGTAAAAACCGCAGTAAATAATTCAGGATGGGTTGTTCCAGCAAAGGACAAAATTTTAAAGAATCCAACAGCTAATAACAAGGAAAATAGTACAATTGGAAAAGAAATTTATTCGCTTCATTGTAAATCTTGTCACGGAACAAAAGGTTTGGGAGATGGTCCTAAAGCTAAAAGTATGAAAGGTGATTTAGGTGATTTTTCTTCCGCAACATTTCAATCTCAAACAGATGGTGAATTGTTTTATAAAACCAAAGTAGGAAGATCAGATATGCCTTCTTTTGCTAAGAAGTTGAGCGATGAAGATATTTGGCTAACAGTTCTTTATATGAGATCTTTAAAAAAATAAACATTTAAAATCCTGCTTGCAGGATTTTTTAAAATAAAACAGTTTTTAAATCCCATTAATAATGTAGTTTTGCATGTAATATGTCACAAACGTTTACAAAGGAAGAACGACTTGTTAGTAAAAATTTGTTCGAACAATTATTTTCAGAAGGGAAACAACTGAAAATATTTCCATTCCGATTGCTTTATATAAAAACAGAACTTGACACAAAGTATCCTGCCCAAGTTGCATTGGCTACTCCAAAACGATTGATTAAAACAGCAGTACATCGCAATAGAATTAAACGTCAAATGAGAGAAGCTTATCGTAAAAATAAACAAACCTTATATGATGAATTAAAGGATAATTATGTTTTTATAATTACTTTTATGGATACAAAAGAGTGGAAATCATCAGATGTAGAATTGAAAATGAAAGCACTGTTACAAAAATTTATCAGCACAATTAATGAAAACAATAAGCAACCTATAAACTAAAGGTAAAAGGTTGTATTTTAGTAAGTATTAAAAATAAAAACGAATGAAGAATAAAGGTAGATCTAGAGCACAAGAATCATCTGCAGCTATTGAGAAAATGTACATCACAATGCGTCATTTATTTTCGCGCGGATTTTATAAACCAATGGGAATTTCTGGAGATTCTTTAAGAGAATCACTATTGTTGCTTAGACCTGAAATATATGGTTCGATTGCTGAAGAAAAAGTAGAATTAAACGGATTGATTTATGTTCTTGAACGTCTTCCTGACGGAATTGAAGAATGTCAATTTATCAACTTAACAGCTGACGAAGGTTTTTCTAAATCAAATTTTAAGGTAATGATTCCTCCAAAACGTAGAAGAAATTGTTATCGTATCGATAAAAATCAAATGAATATTGAGATTACCAGAGGTCGTTCAGATATTTACGATATTTTAACACACCTCACTTTTTTGTTTGTTGAATCACACAAAATCATGCAAAAAGTAACTTCAAATGAAGGGAAAGAAAGTATCAGAGAATGGAAATCTTTAGAGGAAATTGTCATCAATAACAAAAAACTTTCTCAAGAAGAAAGAGAAATAACAATTGCGCACATTGGAAGTATTTTAGGAAGAACCTATGATGAAACCCTCGAAGCTTACAATGCATTTCATACGACAGTATATCCAGATCGATTTTTCCACATTATTTATTGGTTAGGATATTTAGCCATGAGAGAAGTGTATCACAATGAAAAACGCTCCATTAATTTTAGCACAATTTTAAGAGAAGAAATTGGTCATCATATTTACGGAGAAATATGGGCTAATAATATTAAAAAGATGTTAGATGAGCATCAATTATTACATCGACCAATTCATATCATTAGTGCCAATATGCATAGTGTTATGAACTCTATTTATGCTCCAATGATTTTAAATGAACATTTAAATGATGAGGGAAGAATGAATTTATTTCTTAAACTCAGCGCATCAGAAAATGAAGCGATGCGTAAAGAAGTTCAAAAATTTTCCGCCAAAAATGGATTGATTTTTATCAAAGAACCATCTGGAACTCAAATTGATGTTCAATTGATTGATACTGCTAAAATTGATTTTTCTAAAACAAAATATACTTTTAATACAGCTGATATTGAAAATGAAAAACCAGTAATTATTGTAATGGATTACGCTTTTGGAGAACAAGCTTTTGAAACTATGGATGAACTCTTAAAGCCCTATTATACTAATGATAAGAAAACGCAGTATCTTAATGTAGAATCTGTTTCTATAATGGGTAAAGCAGGTATATTAGAGGGTGGAAAAGGAGATATCATGATTCCAACTGCACATATTTTTGAAGGAACTGCTGATAATTATCCTTTTAAAAATCAGTTAAAAAAGAAACATTTACAGGGTCACGGATTGGAAGTTTTTGAAGGACCGATGGTTTCTGTTTTAGGAACATCACTTCAAAATAAAGATATTTTGAAGTTCTTCCATAACTCAACTTGGAATGTTATTGGAATTGAAATGGAAGGTGCTCATTATCAAAAGGCAATACAATCAGCTTCAAAAATTAGAGGAAATGTTTCCTCTAAAGTTAAAGTCCGTTATGCGTATTACGCTTCTGATAATCCACTAGAAACAGGAAGCACACTTGCTTCTGGAGGTTTGGGAACAGCAGGTGTTAAACCAACGTATATCATTACAGAGAAAATATTGGAACAAATTTTTGAACAATAATATAAATTTCCCCAAATTAATGAATAATTCACTATATGTAAAGTATGGAAAACGTATTTTTGATTTTATATTTTCTTTTTTTATTTTGGTTTTCGTTTTGTCATGGCTAATTCCTCTAATTGCTATTATAGTTTATATTGATTCTAATGAATTTGTTTTTTATTATCAAGAACGCGTTGGGGCAAAAGGAAAAGTGTTTAAAATTATCAAATTTAGAAGTATGAAAGGTGTTCCTCCAACCAATGACCCACTATTATCCAATGAAGAAAGAAACAGAATTACAGGATTAGGTAAAATTATTCGAAAATATAGAATTGATGAATTTCCTCAATTTTTTAACGTACTAAAAGGAGAAATGAGTATAGTGGGTCCGAGACCTGAACGGCAACAATTTTTGACACAAATTATTCAATATTTACCTAAATATAACGAGTTACAAGAACTTAAACCTGGTATTACATCTTTAGGTCAGATAAGATTTGGATATGCAGATTCGTTAGATGAAATGCTAAAAAGGGCGCGTTATGATCTTAAATATCTTAATAATTTAAATTTTTGGACAGATATTAAAGTCATTTTTGCAACAATATGGGTAGTATTAAATGGTAAAGGAAAATAGAAAAATGAATGTATTAATCATCGGATCTGGAGGAAGAGAACATGCTTTTGCATGGAAATTAGCACAAAGCCCTAAAATTGGTAATTTGTTTGTAGCTCCAGGAAATGCAGGAACAGCATCTATAGCAACCAATTTAGCAGTTGATATGCTGGATTTTCAAGCAGTTAAAAAAGCTGTTCTACAACATCAAATAAATTTAGTGTTAGTGGGTCCTGAAATTCCATTGGTTGCAGGAATTCACGATTATTTTTTATCAGACAAAGAATTAAAACATATAGCGGTTATAGGTCCTCAACAATATGCCGCACAATTAGAAGGAAGTAAAGAATTTGCCAAAGAATTTATGATGCGACATCAAATTCCAACAGCAGCCTATCAAAGTTTTACCGTTGAGCAATTACAAGAAGGTTTTAGTTTTTTAGAAACACTTTCTCCTCCATATGTATTAAAAGCTGATGGTTTAGCAGCAGGAAAAGGCGTGGTCATTTTAGAAGATTTACATGACGCTAAAGAAGAGCTAAAATCGATGCTACAGGATCAAAAATTTGGTGCTGCTAGTCGTAAAGTTGTTATCGAAGAGTTTCTTGCTGGAATTGAAATGAGTTCTTTTGTTTTAACAGATGGAAAAAATTATGTAACACTTCCCAATGCAAAAGATTATAAACGTATTGGGGAAAACGACAAAGGATTAAATACAGGCGGAATGGGTGCTGTCTCACCTGTTTCATTTGCTAATGATGATTTCCTTCTTAAAGTAGAAGAACGTGTTATAAAAAGAACTATAAATGGTTTAAAGCAAGACAATATTCCTTTTGTCGGATTTGTTTTCTTCGGCTTAATCAATGTTGATGGAAATCCGATGGTAATTGAGTATAACGTTCGAATGGGTGATCCTGAAACTGAAGTAGTGATTCCGAGAATTAAATCAGATTTCTTAGAATTACTAATTGCTGCATCTGAACAAAAACTAGATCAAGTTTCTATTGAAATAGACAATCGTGCTGCAGCTACAGTTATGTTAGTTTCAGGCGGATATCCAGAATCGTATCAAAATGGAAAAGAAATTACTGGATTAGAAAAAGTTACAAATTCGATTGTTTTTCATGCTGGAACCAAAAATCTAGATGATAAAATTTTAACTCATGGAGGGCGCGTTTTAGCCATCACTTCATATGGTGCTGATTTTAATGATGCCTTAAGAACATCGTATAAAAATATTTCAAAAATTGATTTTGAAGGTATGTATTACCGTACAGATATCGGATTTGATTTGTAAGATTAAAGTTAGAATGTTTTAAAAGTTGGCATATTGAAAAGTTTCAAGGATAAATTGTATCCATTTTTCCCTCTTCGCTTAATTCCACTGCATCAATTTTAAAAAGCTCTTCATCGTTAAACAAAAAGCTTTTCATCAGCAAGAGAATTCCTCTTCATCAATTATTTTAACTAATAGAATCCTCAAAATTAGTAGTTGAAACAATAGCTTCATTGCGAAGTAGTGGTTTGTTTAGAAATCGCAAAACCAATTGCGCAATCGCTACAACGTCTGATTCACAATATCGAACAATTCTTAAAAGATCTTGTTCTTGGTAATAAACCTGAGCTACCCTACTGCCATCGATATCTTCTTTTGGTGATGGAATTCCTAAAATTGTAGTGAGCAATTGTAAAGAAGTATAGTGTTTGTAATCACCAAACTTCCATAATTCGAGAGTGTCAATATGGTTGATTTCCCAAGGTTTTTTCCCAAATAATTGCAATTTTTCTGGCAATGAAATTTGGTTGATAATCATTCTTCTGGCAATAAATGGAAAATCAAATTCTTTTCCATTGTGAGCACATAATAAATGATGAGGTTCTTTAAAATGGGTTTCCAACAAAGCTTTAAAGGAAGTTAATAATTCGGTTTCATCTCCATAAAAAGATTTAACTCGAAATTGTGTTAAGGATGAATTGGCAAAAAATCCGACCGATATACAGATTATTTTTCCAAATTCTGCCCAAATACCCGCTTTGTGATAAAAATCAGCAGCACTTATTTCTTCACTGCGTTGGTATTGGGTTTTGTGCGCAAATAGTTCTTGCATTATAGGATTGAGTTGGTCAAACTCTGCAACTTCAGGTACCGTTTCAATGTCTAAAAACAAGATGTTTTCAAGTGCAATTTTTGATAGCATAAATTTTCTTTTAACTAAAGATACTTAATTAGTTTGAATGTTTGAATGTTAGAAAGTTAGAAAGTTGAAAGTTTATAAAGTATAAATTATATCAGCTGATCGCTTTCCCTTTTTCCTCATCTCTATTCGCTTATTGCCTATTTGCCTTTTCGCTCATCGCTCATCCCTATTTACCATATAAACTTTATCTTGTATCTTTCCTATCTAAAAATAGCGAGCCATTAACACTTCAAAAAAAATACTTATTGCTCCACTTAATTGGGGATTAGGTCATGCCACTCGCTGTATTCCTATTATTACTTCATTATTAGAAAATGATTTTGAACCTATTTTAGCTTCTGATGGTGATGCTTTAACATTATTACAACTAGAATTTCCGTATTTAAAAAGTTTTGTATTGCCGTCTTATAATATTACTTATCCAAAAAATGGAAATGTGCAATGGCATTTAATGAAGCAAATACCGCATATTTTAAAAACGATAAAAACTGAACATAGTTTAATCCAAGAAATCATCCAAAAAGAAAATATTGATGGGATTATTTCTGATAATCGATTTGGAGTTTGGAGTGAATCAGTCCCATCAGTTTATATCACTCATCAAATAAAAGTTTTATCAGGATTGACTACTTTTTTATCGTCCTATTTTCATCATAAAATCCTCCATAAATTTGGTGAATGCTGGATTCCTGACTCTCCTTTACAAAATTTAGCGGGAAAATTAGCATCTAAAAATGGATTAAAAATTCCGATAAAATATATCGGGTCTATCAGTCGATTGAAATATCAAAAACTACCTATAGAATATGATATCTGTGTTTTGTTGTCTGGTCCAGAACCACAACGAACTGTTTTGGAAAATATACTTCTAAATGAATTTCAAGCCTATAAAGGAAGTATTTGTTTTATCCGCGGAGTAATTTCTGATACTGCAGCATTTAAATCAAAATTACCTTTTACTTTTTTTAATTATTTAACCACACAAGATCTCAATAATATCATCAATCAATCTGAATTAATTATTGCGCGTTCAGGGTATTCTACTATTTTAGATTTAGCTTGCTTGGGTAAAAAAGCTTTTTTTATCCCTACACCCGGACAAACAGAACAAGAATATTTAGCTAAAAACTTTAAATTAAAAGGAATCGCACCTTTTTGTAAGCAACCAGAATTTAAGCTGCAAAAGTTGGATGTACTAAAAAATTACAGTGGTTTTACAGTTCAAGAAAATCAAATAAATCCTAGTTTATTTAATTTATTTACTTAGTTACTTTTCTCAAGAGAAATGGTAAAAGTACTTCCAACGCCAAGCTCACTTTGAGCATTTACCGTTTCATGATGAGCTTCCATGATATGTTTTACAATTGATAAACCTAAACCTGAACCACCTTGTTCTCTAGATCGACTTTGATCAACTCTATAAAATCGTTCAAAAATACGTGGTAAAGCTTCAGGTTTTATGCCTTCTCCATTATCTTTAAAACTCACTTTAATTTTATTTCCTTCCGTTTGAATAGATACCACTACCCACCCATCTTGTTTGCCATATTTGATAGCGTTGACCAATAAATTAATCAATACTTGTTCCATTCGTTCTTGATCAGCATTTACCCAAATTGGGAATTCATAAGAATGATCAAAATGGAGATGAATATTTCTTTTTTTAGCTTTCATTTCTAACAAATCAAATACATTTTGAATTAAGTTTACAATATCAAAAATTGAATAATTAAGTTTGAGTTCTTCAGATTCTAAACCGGCAATCAGCTCTAAATCTTTGGTAATATAAATCAAGCGCTCCACTCCTTTTCCGGCACGTTCTAGATATTTGGTGCGCACTTCTTTATTTTTAATAGCACCGTCTAATAAAGTTAAAATATAGCCCTGAACCGTAAATAAAGGCGTTTTTAATTCATGTGAAACATTACCCAAAAACTCACGTCTGTATTGTTCCCTTTCATTTAAAACATCAACTTCTTGTCTTCTTTCATTAGCAAATTTTTGAACTTCACGAGAGAGTGATTCCATATCTGAAGGACCTTGCTCTTTATTATTTTCAGATAAATTAGGATTTCCAATGCGTTCAAAAATACGTCCAATGCGTTTAAAAATTAATCGTTCTACTCTATATTGTATGATGATAAAGGATGATAAAAAAATGAGTATTGCAAACTCAACAACAAAATCTACATGAATAGTTTCGTAGAAAAAATACATCAAGATTATCAGCATGATTGTGGTAAAAAAAGTCAACATTAAAGCTGAACCGAATGAAAAACCGTATGATTTTTTAAACTTTATTTTCATTTATTCCGGAGTTATAAAACGATATCCAACACCTTTAATGGTAGCTACAAAATTATCGCCAATTTTTTCTCTTATTTTTCTGATATGAACATCAATAGTTCGTTCACCAACAATTACATCATTACCCCAAATGGTTTCTAGTATTTCATTTCTGTTAAAAATTCGTTCAGGATCAGATGCTAATAAGGCCAATAACTCAAATTCTTTTTTAGGAAAATCAATTAAAGTATTGTTAATACTCACTTGGTAACTTTCTTTGTTGATGATTAAATTGCCAAACGATAAAATGTTTTTATTATTATTTTTTAATGACACTCTACGCAACAAGGCTTTAACTTTGCTCACCAATATTTTTGGTTTTATGGGTTTGGTAATATAATCATCGGCTCCGGCATCAAAGCCAGAAATTTGTGAATATTCTTCACTTCTTGCCGTAAAAAAAGCGATGAGTACATTTTCTAAACCGGGTAATTTTCGAAGTTTTTCACATGCTTCTAGACCATTCATTTCGGGCATCATCACATCCAATAAAATTAAATGTGGCACATGTTTTTGCGCTAAATTAAGTGCTTCTTTGCCATTGCTGGCTTTGTAAATAGTGTAACCCTCATATGATAAATTATATCCCACAATTTCGAGGATATCTGGCTCAT
>JAUYUF010000274.1 GCA_030694835.1 Flavobacteriaceae bacterium
TTGCCAATCCAAAACCAGCTGTACAAAGTGGTGGCATAAGTGCAGTAGCGATTGCAATTCCGGCAATAGTATTTGTCATTTCTTTATTTCTACTCAAAGCAACAATTAAGGCTAGACCACCAGATATTGCTATTAAGACATCTCTGATATCAGGATATGTTCTTGCTTTTAACTCTGGCGTTACATCTTGAAAAACTGGAATACTAAAAAATAAAAAAGAAGTTAATAGACTTAAACCAACCATTACTCCTAAGTTAATTAATGATTTTCTTAAAGTATCAATATCATTAATTCCAATAGAAAGCCCAACGCCTAATATAGGACCCATTAATGGAGAAACTAACATGGCGCCAATAACAACTGCCGTTGAGCTGATGTTAAGTCCGATAGAGGCTATTACAATTGAAAAAATCAATACCCAAGCTGCTTGCCCTTTCATAGGGATACTTTCTTTTATACGTTCAATTGTTTCCTTTTGATTTGTAGTATGAGCTATATCAAAAAGTTCTTTTAAAAAGATAATAGAACCATTTACTATGGAATTGAAATCTCTTTGAATTTGATTTTGAGAATCAATTTTTAAATTTACTTCAGTTTGTGGGGATTCTTGATTTTCTTTGTTTTCCATTTGAAAATATTTTAAGTGTAATCAGGGCCGAAACTATTTTTAACATCGATGGTAATTTGCTTTATATCTTGTTCTTGTTGTTTTGGACAAATTAGAATAACATCCTCATTTTCAATAACAATATAGTTATTTAATCCTTGAATAACTACTTTTTTATGAGTTGATGTTTTAACCATATTATTAGTAGAGTTTCTAAAAATTACTTCACCTCCAATTAATGCATTTTTATCGATATCTTTTTCAAGTTTTTCATAAAGTGACCCCCAAGTTCCTAAATCATTCCAACCAAAATCTACTGGTAAAACATATGAATTTTCTGCTTTTTCCATGATGCCATAGTCAATAGAAATATTTTCTGATTTTTCGTAATGGTCATATATAAAATCACATTCATCCTTAGAATTCCAAACTTCCTTATCTGTTTCAAATAATTGTTTCATGTTAGGTAAATAATTATTGAATGATGTTAATATACTTTTCACACTCCAAATAAAAATACCTGCATTCCATAAATAATCACTACTTTCAACATATTTAGCAGCATTTTCTAAAGTTGGTTTTTCAGTAAATTGTATAATTTTTTTGATTGAATTTTCAGATTTTTTATAATTGATATAACCATAACCAGTATTGGGCGATGATGGTTTTATACCAAGAGTCATTAAAATATCTTGTTTTTCACATGCATCAAAAGCTTGCTTTATGTTTTTGACAAACTCCTTTTCATCATCAATCCAATGATCAGAAGGAGCTACAATCATAACTGCATTTGGATTTGAGTTATAAATTTTAGATGCTGCATATAAAATACAAGGAGCGGTATTTCTCATCACTGGCTCTAACAAAACCTGATTTTTAGATATAAAAGGAAGCTGATTAAAAACTAAATCTTCATATTGTGCATTGGTCGCAATTAAAATATTGGAAGCTGGAATTAATTTTTCTAAACGATTAAAAGTTCTTTGTAATAAAGACTCACCAGTTCCTAGCATATCGTGAAATTGCTTTGGGAATTTCTGAGTACTGACAGGCCAAAAACGACTTCCAACTCCACCAGCCATGATTAACGCATAATAATTTTGATTCATAGAAATTTTATTTTTTTATAATATTTTTAACTACTTCTACTTCAACATTTGGATTAAACAAGTAGTTTCTTTTAGATTTTAACTCAACACATTCAATTCGAATTCTCCTTTTACGTCCTTTTTTAAAAATATTTTCTTTGAAGTAAAATAAACTACCTAGAGGTAATTCAAATATATAATTTTTACCAGTTGGTTTACTGCACTGTTTTAATGCTAGAGCTAGCTTTATGTCACTGTCTGTACTTGCTTTTGGATTTTTAATATAATTTGCAATTAAAGGTAATAACTCATTTGGAAAAACTTCTGGATTAATAAATGGCAACGTTAAATGTTGAAATGTGCTTTTCCATTCTTTGCCATGAGGTTGTGATTTTGGGTTGTTAGAAAACACAATGAAATGAGCCATTTCATGTAAAAGTGTTATCAAAAATTGAAATTTATTTAAATTATTATTTAAAGAAATTTGATAATTACCATCTGGTAATCTTCTAAAATCACCATGTTTTGTGATACGTTGTTTAACAATCTTTAAAGTAAAAGAATGTTGATTTAGCAACTCATTTATCTGAGAAAATGAAGCTTCTGGAATATAATTTTGGAGTAATTTATTCATGAGTTAAATTTAAGGAGTAGTGCTAGAAACTTGCAAAACTTTGCCATTAAAATATTTGTTTCCTTTTAAAGAAAAATCACCTATATAATGTGCCATTTCTTCAGCATTTACAGGTGCTTTGTATTTTGGAAAAGCTTCTTTTAGCATTTCAGTTTGAACTGCTCCAAGCGCTAAAACATTAAATGAAATACCTGATTTACTATATTCTTCTGCTAATAATTCTGTTAAAGTAATTAAGGCTCCTTTAGAAGAAGTGTAAGCAGATAGTCCGGCAAATTTTAAACTTCCTTGGATACCGCCCATACTGCTAATTGTTACCACATGACTTCCTTTTTTTAAAAAAGGAATTAATATACGTGTTAATTCGGCTACGGCTAAAACATTAACTTTATAGACATCTAAGAAATCATCAGTAGTAGTTTTAAAAAAAGGTTTGTTGAGTAGTTTCCCTGCGTTATGTATAACTATATCTACCTGATTCCAAGTTTTATCAATATATGTTTTTAATGCTTTTAGATCTTTTTCATTGGTGATGTCAGCTTTAAATGGTGTGACATTAGTCATTTTTAATTGGGTAATTGTTTCAACATTTCTAGCAATAGCAATTATTTGATATTGAGGATTAGAAAAATATTTTACCAACTCAAAACCAATCCCTCTACTACAACCGGTAATAATAATATTCTTCATAAATGATGTGTTTTTTAGCATTAAATTTGAGGTTGGTTAAAAATAAGAAATAAACTAGAGATAACTATTTATTTTATTGAAAATTTATATGTTGATAAGCTCCTAAATCGGGTGATGTAGTCCTGTCAATCCCTAAAATATCTTGAGGAACTGTCAATGCTTTAGAAATATTTCCTTTTTGTATTCCGGCAGATAATTTTCCAATTATGAATTGATTTGATTGAGGTTTTTTAAAATCTGGAGGTTGGTTTAAAATAATGTTTTTATAAAAAGTAGTATTTGAAAACTGATATTGAAGTTTTGTACTATACAAATTATTGTAATCATCAAATAAAATAAGGTTATTTTGAAAGTTAAAATTAAAATCTGCTCCATCAACTTTATCTAAAATCAATTCAATTCTACTATTTC
>JAUYUF010000305.1 GCA_030694835.1 Flavobacteriaceae bacterium
GCAGAAATAACCTTTCCAAAGGAAAAGGTGGATGAAGATGCTGCCAATGTAGAAAAATTACTGAGCGGCGAGCTTAACGGTTATGTGATGGAAAAGCAATACCAACACAAAGAAGGGCACATGATTGATATTACCCTTTCGGTACAAGGCGTAAGAAAAAACGATGGGACCATTGATTATATTTTAATACTGATAGACGACATTACTGAACGCAAAAAAGCAGAAAAAATGCTTTATGAAAGTCAGGAACACTTAACTAGCGCATTTGAGCATGCGACAATTGGAATGGCATTAGTCTCACCAAAAGGCAACTATACCCGCGTCAACAGTTCTTTGTGCAACATTATTGGATATTCGGAAGATGAGTTACTTACCAAGTCTTTCAGGGAAATCACCCATCCAGATGATTTGGAAAAAGATAATACATTTATCAACCAAATGTTAGCAGGAGAGATTAGTAACTATCAGACAGAAAAGAGATATTTCCACAAATTGGGGCAAGTAGTCTGGGTTATGTTGAGTGTCTCTCTAGTACATGATGCTCAAGGTAAACCGTTGTATTTTGTTGCTCAAATTCAAAACATTACCGAAAGAAAGCAATCCGAAGAAAAAATACGTAACATCAATTTAGAACTCGAACAAAGAGTTGAAGAAAGAACTCAACAACTCGAAGCGATCAATGAAAATCTTCAAAAAGAAATTGAAGAGCGCAAGCTAACAGAAGCACAATTAATTATCCAAAGCACTGCATTAAACGCGGCTTCCAATGCTATTGTCATAACCAACATTTCAGGAAAAATAGAATGGATCAATCCTGCCTTCACCAAATTGACCAGTTACACATTTGAAGAAATCACAGGGAAAAATCCGCGTATATTAAAATCCGGTAAACATGATGTTGCTTTTTATAATAATTTATGGAATACAATACTCTCAGGGGAAATTTGGCATGGTGAAATAATCAATAAACGAAAAGATGGAAGTGAATACAATGAGGATATGACGATTACGCCGTTAAAGGATGAGAACGGAGAGATAACCCGCTTCATTGCAATTAAGCAAGATATTACTGAAAGAAAACGAGCCGAAGACAGAATTCGGCTTATCGTAGAATCGGCATCCAATGCCATTATTTTGGTTGATGCAAATGGATTCATTCAATTAGTCAATACCCAAACCGAAAATTATTTTGGATATCAACGAGCAGAATTGATGGGTCAAAAAATAGAAATGTTGGTACCCAATGCCACCAAAATGGGTCATGTTAAATTACGCACCAATTTTACACATCAGCCATCTGTACATAAAATGGGAGTTGGGCGCGATTTGTATGGTTTGAGAAAAGATGGTACTAAAATTCCTATTGAAGTGGGATTGAGCCCAATTTATATCAACAATGAACATCTTATTTTAACGAGTATAATTGATATTACCGAAAGAAAAATTGTAGAAGAAGCCATTAAAAATGCCAAAACAGAAGCCGAAAGAGCGAATGTAGCCAAAAGCGAATTTTTATCGCGTATGAGTCATGAATTGCGCACGCCGCTCAACTCAATACTTGGTTTTACCCAATTGATGAGTATGGGAGAACTGAATCCGGCTCACAAAAAAGGCGTAGATCATATCATGAAAAGCGGCAAACATTTACTTAATTTAATCAATGAAGTGCTCGATTTATCACGCATAGAAGCCGGTGAACTGTCCATTTCCATAGAACCTGTTGAACTAAAAGGTATTATTATGGAAACACTCGATATCATTCAACCAATGGCAACAGAAAGAGCTGTTAAAATTGAATTGGAAAATACCGATATGCTTAACTTATATGTAAAAGCAGATCATCAGAAATTAAAACAAGTAATGCTTAATTTAATTAATAACGCTGTAAAATTCAATAATAAAGGAGGTTTGATAACCATTTCAATCAGCCAAAGTCAGAACGAAAAAATTAAAGTCAGCATAATTGATACCGGCAAAGGAATTGCATCCGAAGATATATCAAAACTTTTTAATCCTTTTCAACGCATCGGAACAGAAATTTCAGTTATAGAAGGAACCGGACTTGGATTGGCGGTTTCTAAAAAATTAATGGAGGCGATGCACGGAAGTATTGGGGTTGAAAGTGAAGTTGGTGTTGGAAGTACTTTTTGGATTGAACTACCACAAACCGAAAGTCAGAATGGACATCACGAACGTATAGGTGACTTTATGGCTAATGAAACTTTAAGTAAAAATATTAGCGGAATACTACTGTATATTGAAGACAATATATCTAACCAGCAATTGGTAAAACAAATTATGGATACCCAGCGTCCTGCAGTTAATTTAATTGCCAATATGTACGGTAAAAACGCATTGGATATTGCCATAGATTATAAACCGGATTTAATTTTACTAGACCTTAATTTACCCGACATCCATGGAAACAAAGTGCTGGAGTTACTGCAAAAAAACAATAAAACAAAAGATATTCCGGTAATAGTATTAAGCGCCGATGCTACAGAGAAACAAATAGAAAAGCTGCTAAAAGCAGGCGCCAGCGCCTATTTAACCAAACCGATAGATGTGTTGGAGTTATTGAGAGAAGTTGATAAAAGAATGAACAATTGACAATTGACAATTGATAATTAACAATGAAAAAGTATCAGGTATCTGGTATCAGGTATCAAGACAATGGACAATTGATAATTAACAATGAAAAAGTATCAGGTATCTGGTATCAGGTATCAAGACAATTGACAATTGACAATTAAAAATGAAAAACGAAAAACACTAATGCCTATTGCTTAATTCCTAAAACAAAAAGTCCTTCCCTTGGGGAAGGATTTAGGATGGGATAAAAAAAGTATCAGATATCAGGTATCAAGAAACAAGTAAAAATTAAAAATTAATAATTAAAAATACTATTGCCTAATGCCTAATCTCTAATCCCTAAAAAATGCTTAATTCAACATTAAAAAATGCCAACATTCTGATTGTAGATGATCAGCAACAAAATATTGATGTGCTTACCGGTTTGCTCGATATGATGGAATACACCAATTACACCACAACAACAGATCCCCGAAAAGTAGTAGATTTACTTTCCTCATTTAAACCAGACATCATTTTACTCGATTTAATGATGCCATATCTTAATGGATTTCAAGTGATGGAACAAATAAAACCTTTGATTCCGCAAGGTACTTTTTTACCCATTTTAGTACTCACAGCCGATGCAAAAGAAAAAACCAAACAACAAGCACTTGCCAATGGTGCTACCGATTTTATAACCAAACCGTTTGATTTAATTGAAGTAGAACTTCGAATTAGAAATTTGCTAAAAACCCTTCGGCTTCATCAACAACTAGAAAATCAGAATCTTATTTTAGAAGAAAAAGTAAAAGAACGTACAGCAGACTTATTACAAACTAATGCTGAATTAATGGTGGCAAAAGAAAAAGCCGAAGAAAGTAATCGTTTAAAATCAGCATTCTTAGCCAACGTATCGCATGAAATAAGAACGCCTATGAATGGTATTCTAGGTTTTTGTGAGCTGTTGCAAGATTCGGATCTTTCTGGCGAAAAACAACAAAAATACATTAGCATTATCGAAAAAAGTGGTAAACGTATGATTAATACCATGCAAGATATTATGAATATTTCAAAAATAGAATCGGGAGTTGTTAACATCAATAGTTCTGCAGTAAATGTCAATAATTTGATGGAAGATAGCTGTTTTTTCTTTTTACCTGAAGCTGAGAAAAAGAATTTGAAACTGTCTTTAAAAAATAAATTACCCGAAAATGAAACTGTTATTTGTACAGATTCTGAAATGTTGAATGCTATTTTATCTAATTTAATAGTTAATGCTATAAAATTTACCAAAGAAGGCGCTATTGAGTTTGGTTGTATCAAAAAAAATAACACTCTTGAATTTTTTGTAAACGACACTGGCGTAGGCATCCCAGAAGAACATAAAGGTTTCATTTTTGAACGATTCAGACAAGGAAGTGAATCATTTACAAGAGGTTATGAAGGTTCAGGTTTAGGTTTATCTATTGCTAAAGCCTATGTTGAACTATTAGGAGGAACGATCTGGTTTACTTCAGAAGAAGGAAAAGGATCTACATTTTATTTTACGATTCCTATTTAAAAAGAAGAAAAAGCATTGCATATGATTAAAAATAACTTAAAGAATACAATGAATATTAATCAACCAAAATTATTAATTGCCGAAGATGATATAATACCGACTAATTGTTAAGTAACCTCTTGATGAGTATAATAAAAGCGAGGAATTCCTCGCTTTTATCTTTTAAATAGTAATAGTTTTATCCGTTTAAAACAGCTCTTGAAATAACGATTTTCTGAATTTCTGAAGTTCCTTCATAAATCTGAGTGATTTTAGCATCGCGCATCAATCGCTCTACGTGATATTCTTTTACATAACCGTATCCACCGTGAATTTGTACTGCTTCGGTAGTAATCCACATAGCGTTTTCTGCGGCAAAAAGTTTTGCCATGGCTCCAGATAAATCATAGTTTAAATGATTGTCTTTA
>JAUYUF010000307.1 GCA_030694835.1 Flavobacteriaceae bacterium
GAAAGAACACTGACAGAATCTAGAAAAAAGACAATGAGTGTAATTGTTTCGATGAATCAAATGCTTCAAAAAGTTATTCCAAATCATGTGGGTAGATATACGGATGAATTTTATCCAAATGCAACTGGAGACAATTTTCAAAGGGCTGGATATCATACCATATTATTAGAAGCTGGACATTATAAAAATGATTATGATAGGGAAGTAGTAAGAAAATTTAATTTTCTAGCCTTGTTACAAGGATTATTCTTTATTGCAACAACAAAAAGTTTTGATAATTATAAACCTTATTTTGATATACCTAATAATGATAAGAAATTTTATGATGTAATATATCGAAATGCTCTTTATGAAAACAAGATTCAAGATATTGCTTTGCAATACAAGTTTAAACTTATTAATAATCGAGTTGAAAAATTATTAGAACTAGAAAAAGTTGGGGATTTATCTAATTATTATGGACATTTTGAGGAGAATTTGAACGGAAATATTTTTTCTTTGATATAATTTGATATATTCTTAATAATTAATGCTTTTTTTTTAATATATTTTATTTATTTTTGCAGTATGATTCTGATTATTAAATATACTGCATTATGAAAAAATATGTTTTAGATGAAATTGATCATCAAATTTTAGATATCCTTATCGAAAATGCTCGTACCCCTTTTACTGATATAGCAAAGCAATTATTAGTATCTGCAGGAACAATTCACGTACGTGTTAAAAAAATGGAGGATGAAGGTGTAATAAAAGGTTCTACGCTAACTGTAGATTATGAGAAAATGGGTTATTCTTTTATCGCTCATGTTGGAATCTTTTTAGAAAAAACGATGTATACCAAGCAAGTTATGGAAGATTTAAGGAAAATTCCTTTCGTAACAGTGGCTTATATCACTGCAGGTAAGTACAATATTTTCTGTAAAATTCGTGCAAAAGACACGAATCATGCAAAAGAAATTATTTTCAGTATAGATGACATAGAAGGTATTGTTAGAACAGAAACAATGATTTCTTTAGAAGAAACTATAAATGATAAGAAAAGATTGCTTCATTCAATATTTAGAGAACTATAATTTTCTAAATTAGAACCAAAAAAACCTCGTATTTACGAGGTTTTTTTATTTTAGAGATTTGTTTAAACTTCTGTTTCAATAGCCTTAATTAATAATTCAGCATGTTTATGAGGTTTTATTGCATCAATCAAAGCTTCTTTAGGAATTACATTTGTATCTGAAATCCAAGAAGAAATGGCATTTAAAATGGCACTTCTTTTTCCGACCTTTTTTGAAAATGGTTTACTAGATATATTATTAGCTTCAGATAAGGATAGTAAATCATCAGCAATTATCAATGTATCAGCATTCATAAAAGATTTAACTTTTTCTAAACCATCTTCAGTCATAATAAATATTACATCTGGTGTATCTAATCCAGTATAATAAATTGGTTTTCTTGATAAAATAACTTCTGCTATTGAAAAACCAGTTCCTACAGTTACAGGATATTCACCTTTCATTGTTGAATGTAATCCAGCAGAAATTCCTGCTTTAGCTAACAATTCTGCTGCCAATTGAATTCCTCCACCAGCAGAGCCAGCAAGTAATATTCTATAACGCTCATCAATAGATGTATTAAATTTTTTTGAAATAATTTCTACATCATTAAGTAGGGAAGATGTTTCTCTATAAACAACTTCATTAACTTTTCTATTATTCAATAAAGCATCTGCTTCTTGTGAAAATTCGTCTAATTCTTTAATTTTTTGTAATCCGTAAGAAGGACAAATACTTGCTAATTCTAACAAAGCAAAACCTGGAGTTTCAACAGCAAATTTGATACTTTCAGTAAAATTAGCAGGAGAAATTACACGCGCACTACTCATAGCTCCAGCTTGATGAGCTAATTTAATGATATCAAAAGGAGGAACTCCTTCCTCTACTTGACGTAATTCTTTAAACTTATCTGTGGAAAGTCCACTAATTTGTCCACCTGTCATACCATAAAGTAAATTATTGAAAACTAGTAAAGTAATGTCAATATTTCTTCTAGCTGCTTCTAATAGATGTTGAAGACCAATTGTAGCCCCACCATCTCCTTGTATAACAATAACTTTCTTACTTCTATCGGCTAAGCCCATGGCAACTCCTAAACCTAAAGCAGGAGCTCTGCCATGTAATCCGTGAACAGTATGAGTAGCAAATAAAGGATCAACTAGGCCGCTACAACCAATATCACTGACAATAATGATATCTAACGGATTATAACCTAATTCTATAAAAGATTTTGAAATACTATTTACAATAATACCATGTCCACAGCCTGGGCAGAAAGGCATTTTTTTATCTGTTAAAACAGGACTTTTCATAAAGATAATTCTTTTATTATATCTGAAGGACTAATCATAAATCCAATTTTGTTGACTTGTTTGATATTTGATCTATAAACTTTTCCGTAGATTATTTCTTTGTATTGGCCACCAATATTTTCTTCAACAAAGGTTACATTTTGGTAACTATCAATTATTGATGTAATTTTTTCAGAAACTGGTAATAAGGTTTTTACTACAAGTAATGAAATCTTTTTGTTGTTTTTACGCAACTCTTCAACTGCATTTCTAGCAGCACCAGCTGAGATGCCATAAGTAACTATTAAATTTTTGCTATCATCTTGTTTATCATAATCGAAGAAAGTATATTCATCTAATCGTTTTTCCATTTTTTCTTTTAAACGGATAGTATTAGCAATAGCATTTGGTGAATTTTTTTGAATCATTCCCTCGTCATCATGAGTTGATGAATTAAGCCTAATTAAATGCTCATGATTTCCGACTGGTACAAAAGGTGGGACAAAATTATTGCCCGATTTATATGTTTTATAAGGCAAATCAATAGGTTCTTGTTCTCTATTTATTTTATTGATTTCAGGCAAAATAGAAATATCAAAACTCTTTTGAGTCATAACCATTTCTTTTGATGTTAATAAAATAACCGGAGTTCTTAAATTAATAGCAGTTTTAATGCTTTCTTCTGTTAATTTCCAAGCATCTTCAAAATTTGAAGGACATAAAACAGGTACAGGATATCCTCCAGAGATCAAACCATTAATAAAACTTAAATCACCTTGAGCACCAGTTGTGGCAGAACCTGTACTTGGACCAAGACGTTGTGTGATGATAAGTAACATAGGCAATTCCATCATATAAGCCATATTAAAAGTTTCAGCCATTAAAGCTAAACCAGGAAAAGCGGTTGCAGTTACAGGAAATTTACCTGCGGCTGATAAACCAGTCATCCATTGTAAGACAGTTATTTCATCGGGACCAGCTAAAAATAAAGGAAATCTTTTAGAGCCGTAATTATAAAACTTATTAGAAGGTGTAATAGGATAGCCAATGAAAGCATCAGCTCCTGCTTTTACACATGCTTCTGTAATTAACATTGAAGCATCTGTAAGTACCATTTTTGGTGTTTTAGTTTCCAAATTATAAAATATTTAATTTTAAATCGAAGTCAAAATTACAGAAATTAATAGAAGCATCGTATTAAATTAGATAGTAATTATTATAATTAATTCGGTTATATTATAGATATACTTTATTTTAATAAATACTTAAGATTACAATATTTCTTTGAAATTAAATTAAAATTGAATAATTGACATTTATAGGGAATGAAAATTATTTTTTTCGTAAATTTATAATCATTCAAGGTTTAATAATCTGATTAAAATGTTAACTAACAATCAAGAATTTTATAAGATATGCTTTGATAATTCTAGGGAAGGAATTATTGTTATAGATGAATTTGGGAAAATTTTATTAGCAAATAGCAGGGTAGAGAAAATATTTGGATATAAACCTGAGGAGCTCATCAATGAAAGTGTTAGTATTTTACTTCCAAAATCAATAAAACAAAAACATGAACAATTCTTAGCTGGTTATTATGATAAACCCTTTAACAGGAATGATTTTGATAAAAGAGATTTATATGGAATTCATAAAAATGGTCAAAAAGTTGAAGTTTTAATTGGACTTAATTATTTTCAATTAGATGAAAAAAATTATGTAAAAGCATTTATTTCTGATATAAGTGATTACAAGAAAAAAGAACAAGTTATTAGAAATAAGAATTATCAATTAGAACAAGAACTTAAAATAAAAAACAAAGAGCTAAAAGCTAAAAATAAACAACTTAGAGAGGCTAATATAGTTTTATTAGAAGAAATTAACAACAAAATTGCAGCAGAAAAAAAAGCTAAAATTGCACTTGAAAAAGAGATTGAATTAAATAATTTAAAAACAAAGTTTATTTCATTAGCATCTCATGAATTTAGAACACCGCTTAGTGGAATTTTAACATCCGTTACATTAATAGATAAACACCAAAAAAATAATACAATCGAAAAAATAGAAAAACATGTAAACCAAATCAAAACAATGGTAAATCATTTAAACAATATTTTATATGATTTCTTAGCCTTAGAACAATTAAGTAATAGCAATATTACATACCGATATAAAACTTTTAATCCATTTGAATTAATTAATAAAATTATAGAGGAAACAAAATCAATACTTAAAAAAAATCAACAAATTAATTATAGCTCTCATAATTCTAACAAAGAAATAATTAATGATTATACGATTATTTCTATTATAATTACTAACTTATTATATAATGCAATTAAGTATTCTCATGAAGATAGTATCATTGAAATTGATTCTAAAATTAAAGAAGATAAACTTATAGTTTCAATTAAAGATTATGGAATAGGTATCCCTAAAGAAGATCAGAAACATATTTTTGAACGCTTTTTTAGAGCTAAAAACGCTATGGAAATTCAAGGAACAGGCATAGGCCTTAATATAATAAAGGGTCATATTGATGGGCTTGGTGGATCCATAAGTTTTAAGAGTAAAGAAAATGTAGGAACTGAATTTTCATTTGAAGTACCTAATTTTTCAATTAAATAAATACAAATAGCCATGAAAAAAGTATTACTTATTGAAGATGATGATATCGTAAGAGAAAATACAGCTGAAATACTTGAGCTTGCTAATTATCAAGTTGAAACTGCTAAAAATGGTAGAATTGGTATTGAAAAAGCTAAATCTTTTTTACCAGATATTATTCTTTGCGATATTATGATGCCAGAATTAGATGGTTATGGTGTGTTACAAATTCACTCAAGGGAACCCATAATATCTAGAATTCCTTTTATTTTCATTACTGCAAAAACAGAACATTCAGACGTAAGAAAAGGAATGAATCTTGGTGCTGATGATTATATTTTAAAGCCGTTTCAAGAATCAGAATTGCTCTCTGCCATTGAAAGTAGGTTGAAAAGGAGGGAAGTATTTGAAAATAAAAAAATAAATTCTAGTGAATATCAATCTAAATCAATTGATGATTTATTAACACCTGAAAAATTAATTTCATACCCAAAAGATTATACAATTTATTGCGAAGGAAATAATAGTAAATACCTCTATTTAATTTTAAAAGGTGAAGTTAAAACCTATAAAATCACATCAGATGGTAAAGAATTAATAACTGGAATTTTTAAAGATGGAGATTATTTTGGATATAGTTCATTTTTCATCAAATCACTTCACAGTGAATATGCAGTTTGTTTATCCAACAGTAATATTTATAAAATATTGAAAGATGAAGTTATTGAGTTAATTGAAGGAAATCATCTATACGCATTTGATTTTATAGAAAGATTATCTAATAATTTAAAAGAATTTAAAGAGCAATTACTGCATATGGCATATGGTTCTGTTAGAAAAAAAACAGCCACTACTTTGCTCAATTTAGCAAAAAAATCTAAAATTGAAAATGAAATTAAAGTAAGCAGGAGTGATTTAGCAAGTATAACTGGCATTGCAAAAGAAACTCTTATCAGAACTTTAACCGATTTTAAAGAAGAAAAACTGATATCAACTTCTAGAAATGTTGTAAAAATTATCAACGCTGATAAATTAAAAAAAATCTTGTAATTTTTTTAAATCATTAAAGATCAATATATAATTTGATTAAAATCATTGTTTATTAGTTGTTTATTTCTTAAATTTAGAAGAATAATCTAAATCTGCAATTATGAAAAATATCCTATTTCCCACAGATTTTTCAGAAAACTCTTGGAATGCAATTCAGTATACTTTAGAATTGTTTAAAGAAGAAGCATGTAATTTCTATGTTTTTAATTCATATAGATTACCAGCATATACCACAGATGATTTTATGGTAACAAGCACTAATGACGGTTTAGAAGAAACTTTACATAAAATTAACAATGAAAATCTAGACAAAGTATTAGAAAGAATTAACAATCTTAAAAAGAACCCAAAACATACTTTTAGAAAAGTATTAGAGTATAACTTTTTTTTAGATGCAATTAAAGAAGTTGTTACTAAAAATGGAATTGACATAATTGCTATGGGGACAAAAGGTGCATCTGGAGCTAAAGAAATTTTTATTGGTACAAATACAGGTGATGTTATAAATAAAGTAAAAGTGCCTTTATTGGTGATTCCAGAGAATACTAAATATAAACCACCAAAAGAAATTGCTTTTCCAACAGACCATAATGTCTTTTATGACAGAAGATCTCTAAAACCTCTTCTTAAAATAGCAGAATTACATAAATCAACAGTACGAGTTGTACATGTAAAAATAGATAATTTGACACTAAATCAGGATCAAATAGCCAATAAAGAATTTGTTTTTGAATGTTTAGAAAAAGTAGATAAAAGCTATCATACTTTACATAATTTAATGTTAGAAGATGCCTTAAATTGTTTTACTCAAAGTAGAGATATAGACATGATTGCAATGGTTCCTAAGAATCTCAATTTTTTTCAAAAACTCTTTTTTAAACCAAAAGTTGAAGAAATAAGCTACCACACCAATATACCATTATTAGTTTTACATTAATCAAAATAATAAATTATGGTTAAATCAATTCATTTAGCAGAATTTTGGGGTTGGTATTTAATTATATTTTTTGGACTTATAATAATCAATACAAAGAGGATTAAACAAATGTTAGATTATGTAAAAGACGAAAAATTTCTCTTATTGATTTCTTTTATTGCAATTATTATTGGACTAATTAATATTCTAGTTCACAATATATGGTCGTCAGATTGGAGAGTAATAATAACCTTATTTGGTTGGATTGCTTTATTTAAAGGGATTATGTTTTTTTCATTTCCAGAAATGGCAAAGAGACAAGTAGAGAGGTTCAGCACTAAGTGGTTGCCATATATGTTGATTTTTTTATTTTTTATGGGATTATACCTTTTAAATAAGGTTTATAACTACATAATTTATTAATGATTACAATCATTTTTTTAATTGATTACAATCATTGTTTTAAAAAGTTATATGATGTAAATTTGATGTATAAAAAATCTTGAAAATTTTTAAAGGGAGTTAGTTTTCGAGAGTAAGTATAGTGTTCTTATCTTAATGTTAAGTACATTTATGGAGAGGTTGATTGAAATTTGATCTAGTTTTGATAATTATTTGAGAAAATAATTTAGAAATACAATAAAGGTTGAAATAAGTTGATCTCTTTAGGGAAACGGGAAGCGAAAGCATCCCGTTTCTTTTATTATACAATTTTAAGTTACTGATGAATATCAATTTTCTTATTGATTTATATCATTGATTAATAATATATTTAATATTAATTTTAACACTCTAAATCGTGTTATTTAGTTAAAGTTAGAAATAAGAAAGTTTTCTTAATCGTGTTGAAATAAAATTAAATAGGTATTCTTCGTAGATTAGCTTGGTGGAAAGTTTGAAGATATTTGGGAAATTTTATTTGAATTATGGTTAAAAAAACTTTCATAGAGCGGAAACGAAAGTTTCCGCTTTTTTTATAGAGTTTTCTTGATAAGAATCATCAAATAGATTGACTTACATCATTGCAATTTTAAGCATAAATAAATAAATTTGAGCATATTATTAACCTTAAAACCTAATATATGTCTTTAGTTAAATTTAACAACAGATTTCCTTTAATTGATAGTATGTTTGGAGATTTATGGAATAGTGATAGACTATTTCATGATGATTTTTCTGTAAGAAATCAATATATGCCAGCTGTCAATATAAATGAAAATAAAGACACTTTTGAAATTGAAGTTGCCGCACCAGGTTTAACCAAAAAAGATTTCAAAGTGAAAATTGAAAATGATTTACTAACTATTTCTGCAGAAAAAACTAGTAAAAAAGAAGAAAAGGAGGAAGGCTATTCTCGTAAAGAGTTTAATTACAGTTCTTTCAGCCGTTCAATTGCTTTGCCAGAGAGTGTAAATATGGATAAAAAAATTGAAGCCCATTATGAGAATGGAATTCTAAATATTGTACTCACTAAAAAAGAAGAATTCAAAGTTTTACCAAAATCGAAAGTAATTGAAATTACTTAAGTAAATTTTTTTAACTGATAAACAGGAAGTATGACTTCCTGTTTTAACTAAATAAAAAAATCAATGGAGTATAATAAATTGTTAACAGAATTAAAAACCCCCAGTATAATTTATGAAATTTATAAAGAGTGGTTATCTGAATTAGATTTTATTGATGATGAAATAATAATCTTTGAAGAACTTATAAATATACATTTTATAGAACTTTGTAATTTTCAACTATACAATGAATCAAAAGAATTAATACAACAATTTAAGTTAAATAAATTAAAGTTAGATCATTTAAAATCTGAAATATATACTCATCAGAAGTATTTAGCTACACTTATAGAAAGTAATAATTTGAATGGGGAGGAAGTTTATTACACGAAACACCGTGTAATTAGTGAGAAAAAATTATTGTATTTACAAAATGTAAAAGAAATAAAATCAAGTACATATAATCTAATTAAAGAGATTTTAAAAAGAAATAAACAAAAAAAAATAGATAAATAAAAAGAAGAAATTAAAAAGATTTTAAATTTTATTAATAGAGTTTGAAAATGATTTTACAATCGCTTTAAACTTATTTTTA
>JAUYUF010000313.1 GCA_030694835.1 Flavobacteriaceae bacterium
AAAACAAATAAAATATTCACATATGAAAATATTAGTTATTGATAATTACGACTCTTTTGTTTTTAACCTCGTTCATATTTTACATGAATTGGGTTTTAACCAAATTGATGTCCGTAAAAATGATCAAATACGCCTTGAAGAGGTTGATAATTACGATAAGATTTTATTGTCACCAGGACCCGGACTTCCCAAAAATGCAGGAATTATGCCTGAAATAATTAAAACTTTTGGCACAAAAAAAAGCATCTTAGGCGTTTGTCTTGGGCATCAAGCCATTGCTGAATTTTTTGGCGGAAAACTCATCAATCTAAAAGAACCTTTGCATGGAATTGCTTCAGCTATCAACATAAAAAAAACGGATTATTTGTTTGATAAAATTCCCACATCCTATAAAATTGGACATTATCACTCTTGGGTTGTGGCAAATGATTTACCCGCTGAATTGGAATGTATTGCTACTGATTCCAATCAAAATATTATGGCAATCAGACATAAAACTTATGATTTACGAGGAGTTCAATTTCATCCGGAATCGGTACTTACCGAACATGGAAAACAACTTATTTACAATTGGGCAAATCATTGAGTTTTGAAATTTATTGGAGAAAAATGAATCAAACATTAATAATTTACAGATGAAAGAAATACTGGAATATCTATATCAACATAAAACACTGAGCAAAGAAGAAGCTAAATCGGTTTTGATCAATATCGCTTCGGGTCAATACAATCATAATCAAATTGCTTCTTTTCTCACGGCATTTATCATGCGAAATATTACGCTCAGTGAGTTAAATGGCTTTAGAGAAGCGTTGCTTGAACTTTGTACACCGATTGATTTAGTCGCCTATGACCCGATTGATTTATGCGGAACCGGAGGCGATGGTAAAAATACTTTTAACATTTCTACTTTAGCTTCTTTTATAGTTGCAGGAGCCGGAATTTATGTAGCAAAACATGGAAACTACGGAGTTTCCTCTGTTTCCGGTTCTTCTAATGTTTTAGAATTTTTAGGGATCCAATTTCAAACAGATGAAACTATTTTAAGACATCAAATAGAAAATGCTAAAATTTGTTTTTTACATGCGCCCTTATTTCATCCTGCGATGAAACATGTTGCTCCGGTTAGAAAAGAATTGGGCGTGAAAACATTTTTTAATATGTTAGGACCCTTGGTAAATCCAGCCAAACCAACAAAGCAAATGATTGGCGTTTTTAATTTAGAACTAGCTCGAATGTATCAATATCTTTTTCAAGAAGAAACCATGCAATACAGCATTGTGCATGCTTTAGATGGTTTTGATGAAATTTCATTGACGGGCGATTGTAAAATTATTTCCAACCGGGAAGAGAAAATTATTGATGCCTCTTACTTCGGATTTAAAAAAGTTGACTACAAAAATTTATCAGGCGGAAATTCCATTGAAAGTGCCGCTACTATTTTCATGGAAATTTTAAACGGAAAAGGAACTGATAGTCAAAACCAAGTGGTTTTAGCCAATGCGGCAATTGCTGTAAAAACTTATTCACCTCTATTAACCATTGAAGAAAGTGTTGAAAAAGCGAAGGATTCACTCTTCGGATTAAAAGCGCTTCAATCTTTTAATACGCTAAAACAATTATCATGACTATTTTAGACAGCATCAAACAACATCAATTAAAAGAATTGGCGCTTCAAAAAGTGTTAAATCCGATTCATTTATTGGAGAAATCTGCTCTTTTTAATACTGTACCAATTTCCTTAAAAAAAGCGATTCTCAATCTGGAACAAAACGGAATTATAGCCGAATTTAAACGAAAATCGCCTTCAAAAGGAGCAATCAATCTCAATGCTGATGTCAAAAATATTACCACAGGATATATTGACTCAGGTGCTTCTGCCCTATCTATTCTTACTAATCACCATTTTTTCGGAGCTCAAATTGATGATTTTAAAATAGCGAGGACATTTAATAATTGTCCCATTTTACGGAAAGATTTTATGTTAGATGAATATCAAATCATCGAATCTAAATCGATGGGTGCTGATGTTATTTTGTTAATCGCTAAAATGCTGAGTCCAAAAGAAGTGCAAAAATTGGCAAAAACAGCCAAAGATATCGGATTGGAGGTATTTCTTGAGCTGCAAAACCAAGAGGAAATTGATCGGTATCCATTTGATGATGTTGATTTAGTGGGAATCAACAACAGAAACCTCAACACTTTTAAAGTAGATCCTGAAAACAGTATAAAGTTAGCACAACAACTACCTTCATCTATTTTAAAAATTGCAGAAAGTGGTATTGAATCTGCCAAAACTATTCAAACGCTGAAAGAAAATGGTTTCAACGGATTCCTCATTGGAGAATACTTTATGAGAACCGATAATCCTGCAGAAAAATGTCATGAATTAATTCAACAACTAAAATGATACAAATAAAGATTTGCGGCATGAAATATCCTCAAAATATAGCGGAAATTGCGAGTTTAAAACCAGATTTGATGGGATTTATTTTTTATGAAAATTCTGCTCGATTTATAGGTAATCAATTATCAAAAGCTACTTTTCAATCCATTCCTACATCAACCAAAAAAGTAGCCGTTTTTGTGAATGAGTCCATTGAAAATATTGAAGAAATATATCAAACCTATCTTTTTGATTTTATTCAATTACACGGCCATGAAACACCTGAATTTTGTAAAAAACTCAACAACAAAGGCATCAATATCATCAAAGCATTTGCTGTAAATGAAGATTTTGATTTTACTGTTTTAGATGATTTTGAATCCTATTGCGAGCTGTTTTTATTTGATACCAAAGGAAATCATTTCGGCGGAAATGGAGTAAGCTTTGATTGGAATCTACTTCAAAATTATCATTTAAATACCCCATTTTTTTTGAGTGGAGGCATCGGTTTAGAAAATATTCAAGCTGCTTTGAATTTTAAACATCCGTTGCTGTTTGGATTGGATCTTAACAGCCGATTAGAATTAAAGCCAGTACTTAAATCAGTAGAAATTACATCACAAATTATTAATACCATACGAACTTATGAATAGTATTCATCCTGATAAAAATGGATTTTATGGCGAATTTGGAGGCGCTTTTATTCCCGAAATGCTCTATCCAAACATCCAAGAATTACAAGAACAATATCTCGGTATTATCAACACCACTGAGTTTCAACAAGAGTTTCAATCGCTGTTGAAAGATTATGTTGGAAGACCAACGCCACTATTTTACTCTAAAAATTTGTCAGCAGAATTTGGCGCCCATATCTATTTAAAACGCGAAGATTTAAATCACACCGGAGCCCATAAAATCAACAACACAATTGGTCAAATTTTATTAGCCAAACGGCTTCATAAAAAACGAATTATTGCTGAAACTGGTGCCGGACAACACGGCGTTGCTACAGCAACTGCTTGTGCTTTGGCTGGAATTGATTGCACTATTTTTATGGGTGAAATAGATATCCAACGACAAATGCCAAATGTAGAACGCATGAAATTACTCGGCGCAAAAGTTGTCCCTGCAACAAGCGGAAGTAAAACTCTGAAAGATGCTACCAATGAGGCCATTCGTGAATGGATTAACAATCCGGTAGATACGCATTACATCATCGGTTCTGTTGTTGGCCCACATCCTTATCCTGATTTGGTGGCGCGATTTCAATCAGTCATCAGTCAAGAAATAAAACAGCAGCTTTTTGAAAAAACAGGAGATGAAAATCCGGATTATATCATTGCATGCATAGGAGGCGGAAGTAATGCCATTGGCGCTTTCTATCATTTTATCGATAATGGAAAAACGAAACTCATTGCAGTTGAAGCAGGCGGAGAAGGCATCAATTCGGGCAAAACTGCCGCGACTATCGCGCTCGGTAAAAAGGGAATTATTCACGGCAGTAAAACTTATTTAATTCAAACTGAAGATGGGCAAATTATTGAACCACATTCCATTTCTGCCGGATTGGATTATCCCGGAATTGGTCCAATTCATGCTTATTTACATGATACAGGTAAAGCAATAGTTGTAAATATTACAGATATTGAAGCAATAGAAGCAGCTTTTTATTTATCCAGAAAAGATGGAATTATTCCGGCATTAGAATCCGCGCATGCTTTGGCTTACTTAAAAAAAATGAAATTTAAATCGGATGATGTTGTCATCGTAAACTTATCGGGCAGAGGTGATAAAGATATGAGCACTTATCAAAAATTCATGAATTATGAGCACTAGAATTCAGCAACTTTTCAGCAAAAAGAACCGAAAAATCCTTTCGATTTATTTTACCGCCGGATATCCAACATTAAATGGCACCATAGAAATCATCCAAAATTTAGCGGACGCCGGAGTCGATTTAATTGAAATAGGTTTTCCTTTTTCTGACCCACTGGCAGATGGTCCTGTCATCCAGCAAAGCAGTCAAAAAGCGATTGAAAATGGGATGACTTTGAAATTACTTTTTGAGCAACTCAAAAATATCAGGCAACAAACCAATATTCCAATTATTTTGATGGGTTATCTCAATCCTGTTTTACAATTTGGAGTAGAAGAATTTATTGAAAAATGTGCAGAAGTTGGTATTGATGGAGTCATCATTCCAGATTTACCGGTGGATTATTATGAAGCCCATTTTAAAAATCTTTTCCGAAAAAATGGAATATCTAATATTCTACTCATCACTCCAGAAACAAATAGTGCAAGAGTTCAAATGATTGATGCGCTTTCTGATGGATTTATTTATATGGTTTCTTCCAATAGTATTACAGGATCTGAAAATAATTTGGCTCATCAATCTGATTATTTTAATCGGATAAACCAATTAAATTTAACCAATCCAACCTTGATAGGTTTCGGAATTCACGATAAACAAACCTTTGAAAGTGCTTGTAAAAATAGTTCTGGAGCCATCATTGGAAGTGCTTTTGTAAAACATCTCACAACTTATGGCGCTTCAAAAGAATCCATTTCTGAGTTTGTAAAAAAGTTTAAATAATTTCAATGATTCTTGGTTGATTAATTTTCAATTTTACTCATTCACAAACTTTTATGTATCTTTAAGAATATTCTAACAATTTAAATTAAGAAACTATGAATTTACCAAAAAGAGCTGGAGATAAACCTACAAAAATTACTTTAGAAGCAGAAAAAAAATATGCTTGGTGTAGTTGTGGTTTATCAGAAAATCAACCATTTTGTGATGGAAAACACAAAGGAAGTGGAATGAGTCCGCATGTTTTTAGCGTTGAAACTGAATCAACAAAAAATTTATGTAATTGTAAAGCAACTAATAATCATCCATATTGTGATGGTTCACATCATCAATAAAATAAAAAAGTACTGAAAACTCAGTACTTTTTAAAATCCTAACTAAAAAATCAAAACTTTTAATTCTTGAAGAAACTGTGAAACGGGTACTTCAATATTGTTGTATTACTTAAACCGTAATTTATAATTCATTTTTTGTTTGATAAAATTACTGATTAAAAATATGACAGTATGTTAAAGGAATTATAAAATTCTGATAATTAATAGTTGTTAAATTGTTGAATTACACAAAAATATCGTTCAGCACTTTTGCCAATCGAATGCCACCTTTTTGCAATTGAGTTCTAACCAAATCCATTTGTTCATAAGCATATTCATACCCTAAATTTTGACCAACTTCTACAGAAGCATAAACTTTTGGCGTTAATTGATGGGTTTCTGCTAACCAATCTGCAATAGTTCCTTTTTCCCATTCTTTAATCTGACCTTGAGAAACTTTTTTTCTATTTGAAGCCAACTCTGTATAAGTCATCCCAAAATGATCAATTAAATTAGAATCCCAAACTCGGTGTAAATTGGTGCCCGATTTAAACCATTGTAATTGTATGGTGTTTCCACCTTTATCTTCTACCCTACCCACATGCATCGGTTGGTGTAAATCGCCCATCAAATGCACCAATATTTTTAAATGAAAAATTTGATCATCTTCTGATGTATTTTTATTTTTCAACTTATCTATACAAGTGATAATCGCTTTATAAATATCACCTTCTGGATTTTTTTCTGATTGTTCATACTTTACATCAAATGGCATATTGATATAATGCCAAGGGTCTAAATGTTTGAATCTTTTATCAGATTTAATATCATCGCCAAAGGTAGAAACCAAGGCCAAACTCTCTCCATTTAATAATTTGCTAATCTTATTTTCTGCAGATTTATTTAGGTATTCTTGTGCTATTGCACCAACAGTTCTATGACCTGTTGCGCCCCAATTTGGGTTATTTGCAAATGAATTTTGTGTTCCTATAAATAGGAAGGAAATTAATATTGATAAAAATAATTTTTTCATGGATTGCTTTTTTAATGATTTGATGAGAATTATTATTTACTTTTTTAAGGATGAATTTTTGGCTAATTTATGAAATAAGTATTAAATAAAATTTATTTGATTTATTAAAATATATTTATATCTTTATGATATCATTATAATATCAACTATCATGAATCAAGAAAAAATAATTAAATCGACAAGCGGCTATTTATGGGTCGTAATTTTTATAGTATTTATTGCTATTGGAATCTTTGGAATCAGCGAGTATAATTCACCATGGTTTATAATACCAATTGTTCTTGGAATTATAATTCTTCCTGGATTTTTCTTAATTAATCCCAATACTGCAAAAGTATTATTGCTTTTTGGAAAGTATATTGGAACCGTAAAAGACAATGGATTTTTTTGGGCAAATCCATTTTATATTAAAAATAGTATTTCATTAAGAGCTCATAATTTTGACAGTGAACGCGTAAAAGTTAACGACAAGTTAGGAAATCCGATTATGATCAGTACTATTTTAGTTTGGCGTGTAAAAGATACTTTTAAAGCAGCTTTTGATGTTGATAATTTTGAAAGTTTTGTAAGAGTACAATCTGATGCAGCAGTTCGAAAACTAGCTAGTTTATATCCTTATGATAATTTTGAAGACGATGGAAAAGCTGAAGAAATTACGTTGCGAGCCAGTGTAAATGAAGTAAGCGACGCTTTAGAAGTTGAATTATCCGAACGATTGGCTATGGCAGGAATTGAAGTGCTCGAAGCCCGAATCGGGTATTTGGCCTATGCACAAGAAATTGCGAATGCGATGTTAAAACGCCAACAAGCAACTGCCATAATTGCAGCGCGACATAAAATTGTAGAAGGCGCGGTGAGTATGGTTGAAATGGCTTTAGACCGATTGAGCAAAAGAAATATTGTCAACTTAGACGAAGAAAGAAAAGCTGCGATGGTTAGCAATTTGATGGTGGTTCTTTGTTCTGATAAAGACACTACTCCCATAATTAATACAGGGACTTTAAATCATTAAAAGCCAAAATAATTGTTATGAAGTTGCCTAATTTAATAAGATTCTAATTATTACTTTAGCAAATGATTTTATCAATACTTAAAACTACTTTTATGAAAGAATACAAGTTTATCAAGCAAAAAGGAACCCCTATTAAAAAAGATGAAGATTTTGAAGATTTATTAAATAGCTATGCAAAAACTGGTTGGAGAGTTATCAATACTTTTGTGCATCGAGGTGCTGTAAAAGCCGTTTTAGAAAGAGATAAAAAAGATTAAAATGTTTTATAAAAATAGACC
>JAUYUF010000321.1 GCA_030694835.1 Flavobacteriaceae bacterium
AAAAACCAACAGCCGTGGCAGTCATTCCGGTATAAACTTTATCGCTTAGTAATTTAACTTGTAATTCAGCACTATTTTTTACGACGTATGGACGGGCTTTTCTTGGATTCCATTGGGTATGTTTGATAAAAGCATCTTCAATATCTTTTTCTAAAATATGCTCACAATCGTAGGAGTGAAGTACACCATCAAAACCAATTCCGTGTGTACCAAGTACAAAACTATCAACAGGAATATCAGTTTGTAATGAACCAGAGGTTCCAATACGAACAATGTTAAGCGTTGTGTGTTTTTCTTTAATCGTTCTATTTTTTAAATCGATGTTGACCAAAGCGTCTAATTCGTTCATGACGATATCGATATTGTCTGGTCCAATTCCGGTTGAAATTACCGTAATTCTTTTTCCTTTATAAGTTCCGGTAATGGTTCTAAATTCTCTTTTTTGAATATCAAATTCCTGACTGTCAAAGTGTTTTGCTACTTTTGGAACTCTATTCTGATCGCCCACAAATATGATATCAGTGGCAATATGTTCTGGTAAAAGATTTAAGTGATAAACACTTCCATCCGGATTTAAAACTAATTCTGATGATGCTATTTTATTCATTTTTTAATTATTTATTATGAGTTATCCTCCAACTCTTTTTACGTTATATCCTTCTTTTTTAAGGATTTCCATGACTTTATCTCTGTAATTTCCTTGTATTATTATTTCTTGATCTTTAACAGTTCCGCCCACGCCGCATTTTGTTTTTAAAAGTTTGGCTAATTGTTTTAAATCATCTTCTGTTCCGATAAAACCTGAGATGATGGTAGCTGTTTTTCCAGCTCTTCCTTTGTTAGAAAAAATAGCTTCTAAATATTGTTTGTTAGTAGCTAAAGTTTCTTGATTTTCATCTTTTTCAAGTTTAAATGATGAATTTGTAGAAAAGACAAATCCTCCTAAATCGGATAAATTATTTGATTTTTTTTTATTCATAAATTACGACTTGCTTGCCTTATTCCAAATGAGCATTAAAACGGCTAAAAATATTAGAAGAATACCTACAATAGATAATAAAGAATATAAAAAACTATGTATATCAAAAAATACTTTTCCAATTCCGAAGAGAAGAAAACCTATAAAAAATAATACTTTAACTAATAATTTCATAAATAATTCAAGACATGATCACAAATGTAACTATTTAACTTTTTTATACAATGGAATTTGATAAGAAACAGTATAATTAAAACCTGCGCCACTACTATTTAAATGACGTTTATTAAATCCTGGTATGTATAAATTCACAAAATTTTCAGGATCTGAAGTTTTTATTAGCGAATTAAAACTAACACTAGTACCTAGAAACAAATTTTTAAAAGTTTCTACTTTAATTCCTAAAACAAATTCAGCCCAATGAGCTGTTAAATTGTCATATTTTATTGGGTTTTGAATAAAATACTCATCAAAATAAACACCATTCTGATTAATGGTATAATTATTTATAGTTTGATTGAATGCGCTAAATCCGTAACGAATTCCTACAAAAATTTCATTATTCATATCTAACCAATTGTTGTATGCATTGTAATTAGCACCAATTTTGATGTAAGATCCTTTAGTAGTGAAATTTAAATATTCTTCATTAGTAGTTTTATTAGTGTATCCAATTTCAGAGGCAATGTAATATCGATTTTTAATTCTGAAATCTCCTGTTAATTCAAATCCAGAAAAGTCTTTATCAAATAAACTAATGATAGGTTTGCTTATATCAACACCCAATCTTAAACTATAAGGTTTTTTAACTTTTATACTATCAGTTTTTTGAGCAAAAACGTCGTTTCCAAATGATAGTAAAAAAAGACTAATGCAAAATTTTAATATGAGCGTTTTTTTCATTTTCAACATTTGGATTGATAATTATCATTTGTTTTACCCAATTGGATGACGATTTGGATGCTGCAATATTTTTGAATATAAACTTGTAACCACAAGACCTAGAAATAAATACTTCGCTTCTTTGATAAGAATAAGTAACTTCATCAACTAAATTAGAAGATGAAAATTTATATTTTGTTATATCTGAAGCTGTATTAAGTGGAATTGAAATAGAGTCTAATGTTTTATTTTTGATGATACTGTCTTTCCCATCAATCCATACATTTAAATTAGTAACTGATTTTTTTACTGTTGGATTTGAAGCATCGTAAAATCGAATAATTAGTTGTGGAGTAGTAGGCTCTAAACAAATATCATCAACTTCACAACTGAAGAAACTTAGGATGATTCCGATAAATATTACAACGTACGATTTTTTCATAATTTGTTATCTCAATTCCAAAAGTACAACATTTTCTACATGATGCGTCTGTGGAAACATATCAACTGCTTGAGTTTTTGTGATTTTATATAAATCGTTCATTAAGGCAATATCCCGCGCTTGTGTTGCCGAGTTACAGCTAACATAAACCACTTTTGTTGGTTTGATTATTAAAATTTGTTCAACCACATCTTTATGCATTCCATCGCGAGGCGGATCTGTAATAATGACATCAGGTAATCCATTTTGTTGGATAAAATCAGCTGAGAAAACAGTTTTCATATCACCTACAAAAAAATCAACATTATCTATATGATTTGATGTTGCATTGAATTTTGCGTCTATAATAGCTTCTGGAACAGATTCAATTCCCACTACTTTTCTTACATTTTTGGCAATAAATTGAGCTATAGTTCCAGTACCTGTATATAAATCATAGACTAATTCATCTCCTTTTAAATTGGCAAAATCACGTGTAATTTTGTATAATTCATAGGCCTGATTTGAGTTGGTTTGATAAAAAGATTTGGTGTTAATTTTAAATTTTAAACCTTCCATTTCTTCAAAAATATGATCTCGACCGTGATATAAAATTACATCCTGATCATAAATAGTGTCATTTTGTTTACTATTTACAATGTATTGTAGTGAAATAATTTCTGGAAACTGATTTCTTAACGCTTCCATCATCAAATTAATTTGGATTTTATTATTTTCAAAAAACTGAACTACAACCATAATTTCATCTAAAGAAGTTATACGAATCAATAAAGTTCGCATCATTCCTTCTAATTTTTTTGGATTAAAAAAAGAAATTTCGTTTTCAATCGCAAACTGTTTAGTAAAATTCCGAATGGCATTAGAAGGCTCTCGTTGAAGATGACAAAATTCGATATCCAATATTTTATCCCACATACCTGCAATATGAAATCCACAAGCATGACGATTGTCAATTTCACCAGTTTTTTCAATTTCTTCGTAGGTTAACCAACGATTGCTAGAAAATGAAAATTCCATTTTATTGCGATAATAATAAGGTTCTTTGGATCCTAAAATTGGAGTAATTTCTGGAAGTTCTAAATGCCCGATTCGAATTAAGTTATTGACAACTTCATTCTGTTTATAGGCTAACTGATGCTCGTATTTCAGATTTTGCCATTTGCAACCGCCACAAACTTCAAAATGTTGGCAAATTGGGGCTGCTCGCTGTTCAGATAAATGATGATATTTGATGACTTTTCCTTCGTAATACGATTTTCTTTGTCTTCCTGTTTGAATATCAACTACATCTCCAGGTACTGTATTAGTTAAAAAAATAATTCTACCATCCGGAGCTTTAGCAATTGATTTTCCTTGTGAACCAACATCAACAACTGTGATATTTTCAAATATTTTATGATTTGTTTTTTTTCTTGACATGGCGCAAAGATAAGATATTCAATAAAAAAAGCTCCCGATTTTGCAGGAGCTTTTATAAAAAAAATGAATTTATTTTTACTGATGAGAAAGCATATATTTTTCAATTGCTTTCAATTCAGCATCCGTTAAATCTTTTACAAAACTATCTAGATTTGCTTTCATAATTGCAACTTGACCTGGGTCAG
>JAUYUF010000323.1 GCA_030694835.1 Flavobacteriaceae bacterium
ATGAATATTAGAGGGAACATAGTTTATCATTTCATCTTTAGTTAATTGTAATAATTGAATTTTAAGCAATTCGACAGTAATTCCTAACTTTTTTGCTAATGAATTTTCATTAATTGAAGTTGTGAAATCTATAATTCCACCATAAGTTCTTAGTAAGATTTGCAAGAGGTTTCCTAATTCTTTATTATGATCAACATAATTAAAGATTTCATGATTATTAGCTAAAAAAGTAACAGTTGATTTTCTATTAAAATTTTCATCTAAACTAATAATTTCAACATTATCTAACATTTTTAAAGCATGATAGACTTTGTTTTTATGTAGGTTATAATGAACACAAAATTCTTCAATATCTAGCGTGAGAGATTCTTGAATCCAGTCTCCATAAGGGATTTTAAAATACTGATTTAGTTTAAAATATACCTCTTTTATGTAGGGAACTGTAGGTAATGTTTTTAAAAGTTGCTGTTTACTATCATAATAATCAGAATCATCCACTAATACAACAGAAAATGATTTCTTGCCATCTCTGCCACCTCTTCCTGCTTCTTGCATGTAATTTTCTATACTACTTGGAATACTCAAATGAATTACAGCTCTAACGTTAGGTTTGTCAATTCCCATTCCAAAAGCATTGGTTGCAACCATAATAGGAGTTTCTTCATTAATCCATTGATTTAATGAGGTTTGTTTTTGTTCAACAGTTAATCCACCATGATAGAAATTGCTTTTAAATCCTAAATTATTGAGTTGTAAACTCAATTCCTTTGTCATTTTTCTGCTTTGTACATATATAATTGCAGGTGATTTTATCTTTTGAAGAATCAATTTTAACTTCGTTAATTTATCTTCTAAATGATAAACTTGATAGGCTAAATTTTCTCTATAAAAAGATTTTTTAAAAACTTGAGGGTTTTCAAAACCTAAATATTTAATGATATCTTCTAAAACTATAGGAGTTGCAGTAGCTGTTAATGCAATAAAAGGAACTTCTGGATGAAGTTCTTTTAAAACTGCAATTTTTAAATAGGAAGGTCTAAAATCATGACCCCATTCTGAAATACAATGTGCTTCATCTATTGCAATTACAGCAACAGGTAATTGTTTTATTTTTTCTTGAATAAATTCTGATTGTAATTTTTCGGGTGATAAATATAAAAACTTGTAATTACCATAATGTAAATTATCAAAAATGACATTTATTTCACTTGAAGATAATTGAGAAGAAAGCAAAACGGCTTTAATATTTTTACTTTCAAGATTGTTAATTTGATCTTGCATTAATGCAATTAAAGGAGAAATAACGATACAAATCCCATCAGAAAGCAAGGTGGGTATTTGATAACACAATGATTTTCCTCCACCTGTTGGAAGTAAAGCAATGGTATTTTTATTATCAATTACTGATTTTATGATTGCTTCTTGTGGTTCTCTAAAAGTAGAAAATCCCCAATATTGCTTTAATATTTCAGTAGGATTATTCATTTATTTAAAGATTATTCAAAATAAAATCAGTTCTAAATTCTACAGTACCAACAGGAACTTCTTTTAATTGATAATTTAATTTCTCATAGGTTCTTTTCAAGTGGTTAAAAATAGCTAATGATTGTTCAAAATTTTCATATCTCATTTCATCGGTAATGTATATTTCTTGCCATGGCGGTGTTATGAAAATAGTATCATATCGATATTGCATACTTTTTTCAATATAAATAGGAGGATAATCAATACTAATATAATTCATATAAGCATGTACATCGGGTATTCCTCTATCAAAAAAAACTATTTCAGCATCTATATTATCAGCAATCTTATATTGATTTTCTCTGCCTTCTAAAAGCATTTCACTAAAAAGCATCGGATTTTTTAAGAACAATTGTTCAATGCCATTTCTCCTTGCCATTTCAGTAATATCTCTTGATACTTCTTCTAAACAATTATAGCCTCTTTTAATGAGTTCATCTATCAGTGTTGATTTTCCAGTTCCAGGTCCTCCGGTAATTACAATTTTGTTTTGCATAGTGCAAATTACTAAATAAAGTGAATATTATAATGTATTTTTGTAATTATGAAAAGGTAATAAAAAATGGATTTACAAGAAGAATTTTTAAATAAATTAAGACAAACACTTATAGAAAGTACAACTTTCCCAACCAATTATCTATATAAATTTATAGTTCCTAATGAGGAATTAAAGATTAATCATTTAATGGAACTATTTAATTTTCAAGGAGCTGTAATTACAACCAAAGAATCAAAAACAAATAAATACAAAAGTTTTACAGTAGATGTTTTATCAAACTCAGTTGATGAAATTATTCAAAAATATAGAGAAGTTTCAGTAATACACGGAATTATTTCTCTTTAAAAAGAGAATAAAAATAAATTTACAAAACTATCGTTTAATGTATATCAAATAACTTATTATGATTGCGTTTAAAATATTTTTCCTATCTAATTTCCGTAAAATTTTAGCCTTATTATTTTTTTCTGTTTTTAATCAATTATTAATAGCTCAAAATAATATTTTGTTAACAATTGATAATCAACCAATTACTGTTAATGAATTTGAGTATATTTATAATAAAAATAGTGATGTAGTTATTGAGAAATCTCAACAAGAAATTAATACCTATCTAGATTTATTTATCAATTTCAAATTAAAATTAATTGATGCTAGAAAAATGGGATTAGATACTACAAAGAGCTATAAATCTGAATTATCTAAATATAGAGCTCAATTGGTAGAACCCTATTTAAAAGACGAACAAGCCGTTGAATTACTTGCAAAAGAGGCATATAATAGATTAGGGTATGATATAAATGCTA
>JAUYUF010000273.1 GCA_030694835.1 Flavobacteriaceae bacterium
TGGTGTGGGAACAAAAGCAGTGAATGCTTTATCATCTTATTTTAGAGTAGAATCTATTCGAGATGAGCAAATAAAAGCAGCAGAATTCTCTAAAGGTGAATTGACGCAGGATTTTGCCATAGAAGCTTCAGCTAGTAGAAAAGGAACCAAAACCATTTTTATACCAGATGAAACTATTTTTTCTAAATATAAGTACCGAAATGAATACGTAATAAAAATGATTAAAAATTATGTGTACCTCAATTTAGGTTTAACCATCATTTTTAATGGAGAAAAATATTTTTCTGAAAACGGTTTAAAAGATTTATTAAAAGAAAATATATCTGATGAAGATATGCTATATCCTATCATTCACTTAAAGGGAGAGGATATAGAAGTAGCTCTAACTCATAGTAAATCACAATATAGCGAAGAGTTTCACTCCTTTGTAAACGGACAACATACCACACAAGGTGGAACGCATCAAAATGCATTTCGCGAAGCTTTAGTTAAAACTATTCGTGAATATTTTGGTAAAAATTATGAAGCTTCTGACATTAGAAAATCGATTGTAAGCGCCATCAGCATCAAGGTGATGGAACCTATTTTTGAAAGTCAGACTAAAACAAAATTAGGTTCTACAGAAATGGGCGACGGATTGCCATCTGTTAGAACATATATTGGTGATTTTCTCAAAAAACATCTCGATAATTATCTGCATAAAAATCAGGATGTTGCAGAACTCATTCAACGTAAAATTTTACAAGCGGAACATGAGCGAAAAGAACTCTCAGGAATTAGAAAACTGGCAAAAGAACGCGCTAAAAAAGCCAATCTGCACAATAAAAAATTACGCGATTGTAGAGTGCATTTAAACGATTTAAAGAAAGAAAATAGATTAGAAAGTAGTTTATTCATTACTGAGGGAGATTCTGCAAGTGGTTCTATCACTAAATCAAGAGATGTGAATACACAAGCAGTATTTAGTTTACGAGGTAAACCGCTGAATACCTTTGAAATGGATAAAAAAGTAGTGTATGAAAATGAAGAATTTAATCTGCTTCAGGCCGCTTTAGATATTGAAGAAGGCATCGAAAATTTGCGTTATAACAATGTAGTTATAGCAACAGATGCTGATGTTGATGGTATGCACATTCGTTTATTGCTCATCACTTTTTTCTTACAATACTTTCCTGAAGTGATTAAAGAAGGTCATCTTTATATTTTAGAAACACCATTATTTAGAGTACGCGATAAAAAAGACACTCATTATTGCTATTCTGAAGAAGAAAAAAAAGAGGCCATCTTAAAATTAAAAGGCAAACCAGAAATCACCCGATTTAAAGGATTGGGAGAAATATCACCCAATGAATTTCAACATTTTATCGGAAAAGACATTCGATTGGCTCCAGTAATGTTAGATAGAGAAATGTCGATTGAACAATTATTAACGTTTTATATGGGGAAAAACACACCTGAACGTCAAGAATTTATCATCGATAATTTAAAAGTAGAACTTGATACCGTAGTAGAATAATATGCAAGAAGATAATATAAACGAAGATTTTTCACAACAACCTCAAGAAACCATTACCAAGGTAACGGGCATGTTTAAAGAATGGTTTTTAGACTATGCTTCCTATGTTATTTTAGAACGTGCTGTTCCCGCTATTTCTGATGGATTAAAACCAGTTCAACGCCGAATTCTTCAATCTATGAAAGATTTGGATGACGGTAGATATAATAAAGTAGCCAATTTAGTTGGGCATACGATGCAATATCATCCACATGGTGATGCCAGTATCGCTGATGCGATGACGCAATTAGGGCAAAAAGAATTGCTCATTGATATGCAAGGAAACTGGGGAAATATCCTCACAGGAGATGGAGCTGCAGCACCGAGATATATAGAAGCTCGCTTGTCTAAATTTGCTTTGGAAGTAGTTTTCAATCCAAAAATAACAAAATGGCAAGCGTCTTATGATGGCAGACGTAAAGAACCTATCGACTTACCCATCAAATTTCCTTTATTACTAAATCAAGGAGCAGAAGGAATAGCTGTTGGTTTATCAACTAAAGTTTTACCGCATAACTTTATTGAATTAATTGATTCATCCATTAAAATATTAAAAGGAAAACCTTTTGAATTATATCCTGATTTTTTAACAGGAGGAATTATAGATGTTTCCAATTATAACGATGGTGTAAGAGGTGGAAAAATTAGAGTAAGAGCAAAAATTGCGCAACTCGATAAGCAAACCTTGGTTATTACAGAGATTCCTTTCGGAACCACTACTTCTTCTTTAATTGATTCTATTTTAAAAGCGAATGATAAAGGAAAAATAAAAATTAAGAAAATTGAAGATAATACTGCTGCCGATGTTGAAATATTAATCCATTTACCTATTGGAGTATCTCCAGACAAAACAATTGATGCGCTGTTCGCTTTTACCAATTGTGAATCTTCAATTTCACCGTTATGTTGTATTATTGAGAACAACAAACCTATATTTATTGGTGTTTCCGAAGTTTTAAAAATATCTACCAATCATACGGTAGAATTGTTGCGCAAAGAATTAGAATTTCAGTTAGGAGAATTCGAAGACCAATGGCATTTTGCTTCATTAGAACGCATTTTTATTGAGCATAGAATCTATCGTGATATTGAGGAAGAAACAACTTGGGAAGGTGTTATTAAAGCAATCGATTTAGGGTTAAAACCGCATACAACACATTTAAAAAGAACAGTTACAGAAGAAGATATCGTTAAATTAACAGAAATAAAAATTAAACGAATTTCTAAATTTGATAGCGATAAAGCTAATCAGTTAATTGAATCCATAGAAGAAAAAATCGCTGAACTCAAACATCATTTGGCAAATCTTATTGATTTTGCAATTGCATATTTCCAACAATTAAAAACGAAATACGGCAAAGGCAAAGAGCGTAAAACGGAGATTCGCGTTTTTGACGAAATTGTAGCCACTAAAGTAGCGATGAACAATACCAAGCTTTATGTAAATAGAGAGGAAGGTTTTATTGGTAATTCACTAAAAAAAGATGAATTTGTATGTGATTGTTCTGATATAGACGATATTATTGTTTTTCGCAAAAATGGCACCATGACCGTTTCTAAAATAAGCGCCAAAACATTTATTGGTAGAGATATCATACATGTTGCTGTCTTTAAAAAGGATGATAAACGCACTATTTATAATTTGATTTATAGAGATGGGAGCAGAGGAGCCAGTTTTATGAAACGTTTTAATGTGAGTGGAGTTACTCGAGATAAAGAATATGATTTAACTAACGGAAGCAAAGATTCAAGCTTACTTTATTTCTCTGCCAATCCTAATGGTGAAGCAGAAGTTGTAACTATTTATTTACGTCCTTCAGGTGCAATCAAAAAACTGAAATGGGAAATTGATTTTTCTGAATTAGCCATTAAAGGCAGAAGTTCTAAAGGAAATTTAGTAACAAAATATGGTGTAAAGAAAATTGAACTGAAAGAAAAAGGTATTTCTACACTTCGACCCCGTAAAATATGGTACGATGATACAGTTCAACGATTAAACGTAGATTCAAGAGGTGAATTATTGGGTGAGTTTAGACCAGAAGATAAATTAATGATTGTTACTCAAGCTGGGAAAGTTAAAGTTCAAACGCCTGATTTAACAATGCATTTTGAAGATGATACCATTATTATTGAAAAATGGGATCCAATTAAACCTATTTCTGCTATTTATTATGATGGTGATAAAGAACGCTATTTTGTAAAACGATTCATGATTGACAATCCAAATAAGGAAGAAGTGTTTATCACTGAACATCCTAAATCACAATTAGAAATAGTTTTGACTGATTATAGACCGATGGCTGAAGTTATTTTGAGTGGTAAAGGAAAAGAAAACATGATCATTAACCTTGAAGAATTTATTGCAGTAAAAGGTATTAAAGCTATTGGAAATCAATTAACTACTGATAAAATTAAACAGATAAATTCTTTAGAATCATTACCATACGATGCTCCACATATTGAGGAAGTTGATGTTGTAGGGGAAGAAATAATTAATGAACAATTAAATGAAGAAATCACAAAACAAAACGAAGTTATAGATGAAATAATTACTGATGAAGAAGGACAAACCCTTTTATTCTAGTTGTTTATCATATAATTAATTTATAAAACGTATCAACTCCAGATACGTTTTTTTTATCCCTTGAAATTATTAAAAGTCAGCAGATTTACAGTAAATTTATGACTTATAGCATTAAGAGTAAGACCCTTGTAAGTTTGAAAATAATAGACTAAATTTGAGAGATTAGAGCGGCTTTTAATTTAATTTTCTAACATCAATTAATGAACACTATCTATCACCAACTAGTAGCTGTATTGCAATCTTTTTTGGATATCCAAATTGGCACATTGCTCCACACAAAAGGATCAACTCCGCAAATACCTGGTGTTTTTGCGGTTCTAAATAAAGAGAAAGTAATTTTTGGTACATTAGGTGGCGGATTGTTAGAATCTCATGCTCAAAAAAATGCTGCACTAGCTTCTTTAAATAAACAAAACACCTTACAACTTGTCAATTTTGACGCTGATATGGATGATGAGATTGGAGCAATATGTGGTGGAAACGCATTATATGTAATTGATGCCAATCCTAATAAACATTTAAATATATTTTTAGCATTAATTGAAACACTCAATCAAAATAGAGGTGGAACGCTTTTTACTTTTTTCAAGAAACAAACTAATGAAAATATAGAGATTGAAAAACATTGGGTAGAGCAACATAAAGCGCTTCCTGAAAATATTGAGAATATTTTAAATTCAACTCAAATTAATCTCAATAAAAT
>JAUYUF010000279.1 GCA_030694835.1 Flavobacteriaceae bacterium
TCTTGATACTCGTCAACCAATATATATCTAAATCTATTTTGATATTTTGCTAAAACTTCAGGGAAACGGGCTAAAAGTTCATTGGTTCTCAATAATAAGTCATCAAAATCCATAGCGCCAGCTTTAAAACAACGATCAACATAATGCTGATATACTTCTCCCATTTTTGGTCTCATGGCTGCTTGATCAGCTTCAATCAATTCTGGTGTATTATAATAAGCTTTAACAGTAACAAGGTTATTTTTATATTTAGAAATCCTTCCAAAAATTTGTTTTGGTTTGTAGATTTCTTTATCTAATTGAAGTTCTTTAATGATTGATGTAATTAATTTTACAGAATCATCTGTATCATAAATAGTGAAATTAGAAGGAAATCCAAGTTTATCTGCTTCAAAACGAAGAATTTTTGCAAATACAGAATGGAATGTTCCCATCCAGAGACTTTTAGCTAATCCTTCTCCTACAACACTAGCGATTCTATTTTTCATTTCTTTAGCCGCTTTATTGGTAAAAGTGAGCGACAAAATTTGAAAAGGATCTACTCCATGTTGAAGTAAATGAGCTATTTTATAAGTTAAAACACGTGTTTTTCCAGAACCTGCTCCAGCAATAATCATCATCGGACCATCTTTTTGTAAAACAGCTTGTTGTTGAGGCGGGTTCAATAAATTTAAATAATTTTCCAACGGATTTTTTTGTTTTCAAAAATACCATTACTATCTATGAAATACAATTAAAGTTGTTGACAATAATCGTAAAAATGGAATAATCTAATTTAATAAGAGTCTTAATTAGTATCGTTATTAAGTACGAATTGAAACAGATAATAAAAACATAAACCACTAAATAACAGCACACTTGCTAGAAGATTATACCAATTAAAATGAGGAATGATTTCTTTAAAAATCCAAATATAAAAACCTTGAGAAAAAAGTAATAATTCTGTAATTAATACGCCCATTAAAAAAATATAGAACGCAAGTTTACTGCCAGAATTTTGCAATAATTTCAGACTAATTTGAATTAATAAAATTAAGAACAAACTCATGAAAAGCAAGGTAAATAAATGTAAATATCCAATGATAAAATAGGACTTTAAGGTAATTGA
>JAUYUF010000282.1 GCA_030694835.1 Flavobacteriaceae bacterium
AAGAGTTAAAAAAAGCAGCAACCTGCCCTTGATTTAATCCTTGAAATGTACCAATTATAGAATGATAAACATAAGAAAATGCCCAAGATTCAATATAAACATAGTAAGAAACTACTGCAATATTGGTGAAAATTCCAAATACTCCAATGTATTTCCAAACTCTCCCTTTTGCCATCGTATCTAGAATGTAAGGAGTACTATGATTTCCAAACTTTCCGCCATATCTACCACTTGACCACTCAATAAATAACAAAGGAATTCCCATTAAAAGAAAACATACTAAGTAAGGAATCATAAATGCTCCACCACCGTTCTGAACAGCTTGTACTGGAAACCTCAAAAAATTACCTAAACCAACGGCATTTCCTGCCATTGCGAGAATCAGCCCAATTCTGGTTCCCCATGCTTCTACTTTTTGTGTCATACTTTTTTTGAATTAAATAGTCCGCAATATCATAAAAATAGTTCTTATTACAAATTAATAAGCGTAATTATTATCAATAACTTAATAACATTTAATTTGTTGATGAAATAATCCAATTTAAGATTTAAAATAAATTTAATAACCTAAAAAAATTGATTTCGAACTTTTTAAAATAATTCGTGTAATTTTTGAATTTGTTCAGGTCTTCCTAATAATATTAAATGAGAATTAGCTTCTAAAACTGTATCAGCCTCAGGATTAATAACATATTCATTTTGAGCAGTTTTAAATCCGATGACAGAGCATCCTGTTTTGCGTCTGATATTGATATCTAAGATTGTTTTATTTTTATAATCAGCAGGCAAATCATTCACAGCAATTTCTTTTAAATTAGTTGAACAGTCTCCTTCTATATTCAGTTTATCAACAAATTCTATTAAATCAGGTGAAACTAAAAGAGCTGCCATGTGATCACCGCCAAGTTTATCAGGCATAATTACATTATCAGCTCCGGCTATTTTTAATTTGCTACTGGAGGTTTCTAGTGATGCTCTACTCACTATTTTAAGTGATTTATTTAACTGACGGGCAGAAAGTACCACAAATAAATTATCGGCATCTGATGGCAAAGCTGTTATTAAATTTTTAGCTTTTTGAATGGCTCCTAGCAACAATATTTTATCATCGGTTGCATCACCTTCAACAAATAAAATTCCGTTTTTATCTAATTCGGCAATTAAAATTGGATCTTTTTCAATAACAATAAACGGTTCATTAAAGGTTATCAGTTTAATTGCTGATTGTCTACCGTTTCGTCCATAACCACAAATAATGGTATGATTGGCTAATTTTTGAATTTTTTGTTGCACTTTTTTTAGTTTTAATTGCTTAAAAATATGACCTTCTACAATATATTCTGTAATAACTGAAACAACATAACCATAAACTCCAATACTTAATAAGATTAGGAAAATTGTAAATAATTTTTCAGTATCATTTAGTGGGTGTAATACTCCAAAACCTACTGTTGTTATGGTGATAATTGTCATATACAATGACTCTGTAAAAGTGAATCCAGATAAATTCATGTATCCAAAAACACCAATAAATATCACCAAAAACAATAAGAAAATGGCTTTATAAAGCCTAAGGTGTAAAAATTTCATAATACTTATAAATCAAATACAGAACTTCTTTTAGTATAAAACATGTCTTTTAGTCTTAACATAAATGCTAACAATAAATAAAAAACAAATGAAATGCCTAAAGTGGCAAAAGAAAAATAAATAAAAAACAATCTTACGTTGGTGGTTCTCATTCCAAGTCTATCAGCTAAACGTGAAGAAACATCATAACCATGTCTTTCAAAAAAATTTCTAAGTGAATGAATCATCTGCATATTATACATTTTTTACAAAAAACAAATTTAACTATTTGATGCATACTTTTTATAATTTCTATTGATTAACTTTGCAATCTTTTAAAAATCAAATGCAAAACACAGAAGAATTCATAGAAGTTATCGGAACTCGAGTTCATAATTTAAAGAATATTGATATCAATATTCCGCGAAACAAATTAGTTGTCATAACTGGTTTAAGTGGAAGTGGGAAATCTTCATTGGCATTTGATACTATATATGCAGAAGGTCAGCGTAGATATATTGAAACATTTTCGGCATATGCACGTCAGTTTTTAGGAAATCTTGAACGTCCAGATGTTGATAAAATTAACGGATTATCGCCAGTGATTTCCATCGAACAAAAAACAACCAATAAAAGTCCGCGATCTACGGTTGGAACCATTACTGAAATCTACGATTTTCTCCGTTTATTATTTGCTAGAATTTCTGATGCTTATTCTTATGAAACAGGTGAAAAAATGGTCAGTTACACTGAAGAGGAAATTAAAAACCTCATCATTCAGGATTTTAAGGACCACAAAATCATTATATTAGCACCCTTAGTAAAATCTAGAAAAGGACATTATCGAGAGCTTTTTGAACAAACCATCAAACAAGGATTTTTAAAAGTTCGGGTCAATGGTGAGATTGTAAACCTTGAAAAAGGAATGCGCTTAGATCGCTATAAGACACACGATATTGAAGTGGTTATCGATCGTTTAAAAATAGATGAATCATCAGAAAAAAGACTGACAGAAAGCATTAAAACAGCCTTAGATTTTGGTGAAAATGTATTAATGGTTATTGATGCTGAAACTAATAAACCAAGATATTTCAGTAGTGAATTAATGTGTCCAACATCTGGAATTTCATATCAAAGTCCGGAACCCAATTCTTTTTCATTCAATTCTCCAAAAGGAGCTTGTCCTCATTGTAATGGATTAGGGATTGTTAATGAAGTTAATATTCAAAAAGTAATTCCAAATCCAAATTTGTCTATCAATAATGGAGGAATTGCACCCATGGGTGAACAAAAAAATAGCTGGATTTTTAAGCAATTACAGTTAATTGCTGAACGATTTCAATTTAAATTAAACGAACCTATTTCTAAAATTCCGGAAGAAGCACTACAGGTTATTCTATACGGTGGAAATGAGAAATTTGATGTTAAAATGGAAGCGATGGGTATTACCAGAACTTATCAAATTGATTTTGAAGGCATCGTTAATTTTATTAAAAATCAATTTAATGAAAGTGAATCAACTTCAATAAAACGATGGGCATCAACCTATATGGATGAAATTAATTGCAGTGTTTGTGATGGAAAAAGATTGAAAAAAGAATCCTTAAATTTCAAA
>JAUYUF010000283.1 GCA_030694835.1 Flavobacteriaceae bacterium
GTCATTAACATAACTAATCTATCAATTCCAATTCCGATTCCTGAAGTTGGAGGCATGCCGTATTCTAATGCACGTAAGAAATCTTGATCAATAAACATCGCTTCATCATCTCCTTTAGCAGAAAGATTAAGCTGATCTTCAAATCGTTCGCGTTGATCGATAGGATCGTTTAATTCAGAATAGGCATTCGCTAATTCTTTTCCATTTACCATCAATTCGAAACGCTCTGTTAAAGCAGGATTAGAACGATGTTCTTTTGTTAACGGACTCATTTCTTTTGGATAATCAATAATAAAAGTGGGTTGGATATAATGATGCTCACATGTCGAACCAAAAATTTCATCAATCATTTTGCCAATTCCCCAGGAATCTTCCACTTCGATATGTAATTTTTTACATACATCTTTTAACTGAGCTTCATTCATTCCAGCTAAATCAAAACCAGTGTGTTCTTTGATGGCATCCAAAATAGCAATGCGTTTGTAAGGTGCTTTAAAATTGATGATATTTTTTCCAACAGTTACTTTGGTTGATTTATTGGAATCCAATGTTACTTTTTCTAGTAATTGCTCGGTCATTTCCATCATCCAATTGTAATCTTTGTAGGCAACATATAGCTCCATAACTGTAAATTCTGGGTTATGAGTTCTGTCCATACCTTCATTTCTGAAATCTTTTGAAAACTCATAAACAGCATCAAATCCACCAACAATTAATCGTTTTAGATATAATTCGTTTGCAATTCTTAAATACAACGGAATATTTAATGCATTGTGATGCGTTAAAAATGGTCTAGCAGCTGCTCCTCCTGGTATTGGTTGTAAAATAGGCGTTTCTACTTCTAAGTAATTTCTATCATTAAAAAAATTACGAATGGAGTTGGTTATTTTGGTACGTTTTAGAAAAGTATCTTTTACGTGATCATTTACGATTAAATCTACATAACGCTGACGATAACGCATTTCAGGATCGCTAAAAGCATCGTGAATTTTACCTTCTGCATCAATTTTTACAACAGGAAGCGGACGTAATGACTTAGTTAAAACGGTTAATTCTTTTGTTTTAACAGATATTTCGCCTACTTGAGTTTTGAAAACTTCACCTTTAATACCAATAATATCTCCAATATCTAACAATTTTTTAAAAACAGTATTATATATTTCTTTATCATCACCAGGAGCAATTTCTTCTCTATTGATATAAATTTGCATTCTGCCAGATGAATCTTTTAACTCGGCAAAAGAAGCTTTTCCCATGATTCGTCTACTCATAATTCTTCCTGCTAGCACAACTTCTTTGCCTTCAAAAGAATCAAAATTGGTTAAAATATCATGAATATAAGCTGTAGTTTTAAACTCCGCTGCTGGATATGGATTGATGCCTAACTCGCGTAATTTTTGTAAAGATTCTCTACGAATAATTTCCTGTTCTGATAATTGCATGTAAAATGTCTTAAATTATAAAGTCGCAAAGATACAATCAATTCAAAAATAATAGAATTCTTTTAAGTTAAAAAGTTGTTTTAATTGATGTTAAAAGAGAGTCGATTTGAAAAAAGATGTATATTTGTGTACTGTATTGAAAAATACAGTTTAGTTGTGTTGTTGGCATTTCAAAAGAAATGTCTCGGTTTTAAGTAACCAATGAAAAGCTTCCCGTAGTTCGGGATGCTTTTTTTGTTTTTAGAAGCCTATAAAAGCGATTCTATTTTCCCAAAATATGGAGATAAACATTACTAAATAAATAATTGATACTAATAGTTTTAACCCAGTTGAAATAAAAAATCCCACAACAGAACCAAAGGATGCTTTTAATGCTTTTTTGGTATTTCTGCTTTCATTATAAAGTTCACCTATAAATGCTCCCACAAATGCTCCGATAATAATTCCGAAAGGAATCGGAATTAACAAACCAAGAAATAATCCCAGCGTTGTTCCAATAATTCCATATTTAGAACCGCCAAATTTCTTCGTTCCCCAAGCAGGAATAATATAATCTAAAATAGTTAGTAAAATAGCTATAAATAGGGTAACACCTAAAATGGTATAATTGATGGGAACAATCGATGTTAAATAAATGAATAATAATCCAATCCAACTGAGTGGTGGTCCAGGTAAAACGGGCAAAACCGCTCCAAACAATCCTATTGATAAAAATATAAACCCGATGATTAATAATAAAATATCCATTTCGATTACCTTAAGTTTTAAATCCAAATAAAAAGTATAACTTTCAGATTGCAAGTTAAAACAATAAATGTATCTTGATAAATACTTGTCATAAAAATTAAAAAAATAAGTAATGTCATTATATAAAAAAACAAGAGCCACTTATTATTAAGAGACTCTTGTTGAAGTAATATTTTTTTAATCAATTAAAATCCACTCACATTTAATCGACCGCCAGTAACACATTTATTACTTAATGAAGCGGTAGGAACGGCGCTGTTTAATATGGCATTTTTAACTGTACTTACAGAGGCGCCCGGATTTGAAGATACAAATAAAGCTACAGCACCCGTTACGTGCGGCGTGGCCATAGAGGTACCATTATAGCTGGCATAAGCTGAAACAACTTTTCCTTTTGATCTTACTGGCACAGTAGAATAAATACCTGATCCCGGTGCACCAATATCTACACTAGTTGCTCCATAGTTAGAAAAGCTACTTATAGCTCCGGTATTAGTAATGGAAGCTACAGCAATAATATTTGCATTTAGATAAGATGCTGGATAGGATGGTGTTGCATCATTATTATTAGTTGCGTTACCCGCAGCGGCAACAAAAAGAATACCTTGTAAATTGGCTCTTTCAATAGCGTCGTACAATCCTTGAGAGAAGCCACCGCCACCCCAAGAGTTATTGGTTGCAACTATATTGATACCGCGTTGCTTCAAATCGGTAAAATAGTCAACTGCTTTTATGGCGTTTACCGTAGTACCTCCGGTAGTCCCCAAAAATTTAGCATTCAACAATTTTACGTTCCATACAACACCAGCAACGCCTTTTCCATTTCCACCAACACCACCAATTGTTCCGGCAACGTGTGTTCCGTGGTCATCATCTACACCGTCAAAAACAGTGTTGTTGTTCCCATCAAAATCCCAACCATATACATCATCAATAAGTCCGTTACTATCATCGTCAATTCCATTATTTGGAACTTCTCCAGTATTCGTACCAGTATTAGCGGCTAGATCTTCATGGGTGTACATATAACCTTCATCAATGATTCCGATATAAACGGTGTTTGATCCTGTTTTGCCATTAGCCCAAGCTTCTGCTGCTTGACTGCCAAATTGGTTAGCTGGTGAGGAAGCGTCGCCATACATGCCCCAAAGAGATCCGTTAGTGTAATAAGTATCGTCAGAAGTAGCAAAATGTTGATAAATCCAGTTAGGTTCTGCGTACTCTACTTCAGATAAATTTTTCAGGATTTCGATAGCTTCGATAGTTCCTAATTTTGATGTTACTAACAAAAGTTCGCCACTTTTACTACCTTTTCTAGCATTGGAAGTTCTCATTGCGCTTGTATTAATTGATTCAATGACGTTGCCACCAATGAGAGATAAGGCGCTTTCTACCGTTCTTCCGGTTGATTTATCGCCGTCTTTAAACTTAATTAGTACTTGATTTGGTACAAATTTTCCTTGTTCAATATTTTGAACTGATACAGGAGTATCGTTGATATCATTTTCACACGATACTGTGATTAGCAATACTGCTAAGAGGATTAATAAATAATTTGATTTCATAATGAACCTAATAATTAAATTGTTAAAATAATCCCAAATATATACACATTATGTTAACTTTCAAATATTATCATCAATATAATTTAAATTTATTGTAATTAATTTATGGGTGAGTTGATAGCTTATAGCAGTTTTTAAAATTGGCTTAAATTTTTATGAGCTATGATTTATGGAATATTAAAAGGTTTTTTCGAATAAAATTGTGCCTAATAAATCGTTAATCATTATAATAAAATTGTCGAAGAGAAGTAAAATATCCACGCACTAATTTAGAGTTTTTATTAATTAATTTAGGATTATTAACTAAAAAATTAGTTTAAACTAAATATATAGTTATATTTGTTTTATTAAACTAAAAAATTAGTTAAAAAAATGGAAAAACAATTAACAAATGCCGAAGAACAAATTATGCAAGTATTGTGGGATTTGGAAAATGCTACAGTACAAGAAATAATAGATAAATTACCAGAGCCAAAGCCAGCGTACAACACTGTTTCTACGGTAATTAGAATTTTAGAAACAAAAAATTTTGTTTCACATAAACCAAAAGGAAGAGGATATATTTATTTCCCATTAATCATAAAAGGAGATTATAGTAATCATAGTTTGCATAAAATAGTAGATGAGTATTTTAATGGTTCATTTAAAAATATGGTATCATTTTTTGTAAAAAAGAACGATGTTAATTTAAATGATTTGGAAACAATTTTAAAAGCTATTAATGATTTAAAATCTGAAAAATGATAAATTACTTTATTCAAATATTACTTTTTCAAGTAATATTTCTAACTGTTTATGATTTATTCTTACAAAGGGAAACATTTTTCAAATGGAATAGATTCTATCTATTAATTACACCTATACTGTCTTTTATTATTCCCAAGTTAAAGTTTGAATTAATACAAAACAATGTTCAGAAAGAATATATTGAGGAACTTCCTGCTGTAATATTAAATCCATCTGCTTATATTGAACAAGCTAGTGATAATAATTTGAATTATAATTCTTTGCAAATTATCTTTATTGTTGGCGTTTTGATTTTTATAATTCTATTTTTATTCAGATTGTTGAAGCTTTTCAAGTTAATTCATTCAACTCCGATAATTAAATATAAGGATTATAAATTGGTAGTTATGGAAGAGAAGCAATCTGCTTTTTCATTTTTCAACTATATTTTTATCAATAAACATCTTTTAGAAAAACAGCATCTACAAATAATTAAGCATGAATTAGTTCATTGTAAACACTATCATACGATTGATTTACTAGTTTTTGAAATTTTTAAAATTATAATGTGGTTTAATCCCTTAATATATGTTTATCAGAATAGAATCACCTTATTACATGAATATATTTCAGATGCTGAGGTGGTTAAAGAGACTGATAAATTAACCTATTTCGATAAGTTATTGCTAGAAACATTTAGTACTGAAAACATTTCTTTTATCAACCAATTTTTTAAAAATTCATTCATCAAAAAAAGAATAGTTATGATTACGAAAAACAAATCCAAAAAAATCAACCAATTAAAGTATTTATTTGTTGTACCTGTATTAGTGGGAATGTTGTTGTTTAGTTCGTTCCAAAACTATACAATAGAATCTTTAAATGATGTTCCTCATCTAATAAATGATATTGTATTTAAGCCAAAAGAAATTATATTAGATAAGTTTGAAGTAATTAACTCAGGATCATCGTTAATTGATACAATAGCAACTGAAATTGAAATTCCCTTTGCAAAGGTTGATAAAACTCCTGTTTACCCTAAATGTAAAGGCAGTCAAGAAGAACTTAGAACATGTTTTCAAGAGCAAATATCATTTTTTGTAAATAAAAATTTCAATAGTGATTTGGCAAAAGATTTAAATCTTCAACCTGGCTTAAAAAGAATATTTGTGATGTTTAAAATAGATAAAAGTGGAGAAATTACTGATATTCAAGCTCGAGCACCACACATTAAATTAGAAGAAGAAGCAATTAGAGTTATCCGTAATTTGCCTAAAATGAAGCCCGGTAAACATGGTGGAAATGTTGTAAGTGTGAAATATAGTTTGCCAATATCAATTATGGTGGGAGAAAAAAAGAATGAAAATATTTTAGAACCCATTAAAGAAATTAATAAAGAAGAAGCAGTTCCTATTGCTAAAGTAGATGAAATTCCTAATTTTCCTGATTGTACTGGTTCTGATGAAGAATTAAAATTTTGTTTTCTAAACAGTATAACAGCTCATATTTCAGCAAACTTTAATTCAAAGCTTGCCAATGAACTTGGATTACAAGCTGGAACTAAACGAATTTTTGTGATATTTACTATAAATAAAGAAGGATTTATTACTAATGTTCAGGCAAGAGCTCCACACATTAAATTGGAAGAAGAGGCAATAAGAGTAATTAGTTCTTTACCAAAAATGAAACCTGGAAAATTAAATGGCGAAGCAGTTGATGTTAAATCTGCAATTCCTATTGAAGTTAAAGTTGATTAATTTAGATTACTCTATTTAGTGTTGAGTTCAATAAATAAGGGGCTTCAACTTTAAATAGGGTAATTTATCATCTAATTAAAAATTGTTGTATTTTCACTTTCTGAAATTTAATAACTAAAGTGAAACAATTATCTACATTAATTATTTGTTTGTTTTTGCTGTCTTCTTGTGAATACTTAAGTTTTAAGAAACCAACTCAAGTTGATATTCCAAAGATGGATTCTATTGATTATTCTAAAATTGATGATTATCCTGTTTTTCCAGAATGTGATAGTATTCCATCACAAGAGAAACAAAGAATATGTTTCCAGATAGAAATGTCAAAATACATATATCTTTCTTTAAATCAGTTAAATATCAATGCTAAAACAGCATTTAATGATACTATAATCATTAAGATTATTGTAGATAATATTGGTAAAACAAAACTCTCATCTATTGAAAAAACAGATAAAAT
>JAUYUF010000286.1 GCA_030694835.1 Flavobacteriaceae bacterium
TTTCCCTTTTATTTTGTACAACTTGCAAATTTTAAAACTGCCGGAAACAGCAATGAAGGTTGCAGCTGGGCTGAACTTCGGGAAGCGCAAACCCAAACTTTACAAGTTCCCAATACCGGAATGGTCGTAAGTACCGATATCGGTAATCCGACTGATATTCATCCCACTAACAAACAAACAATCGGAAAAAGATTAGCCGCACTTGCTTTGAACAATACTTATCACAAAAAAACAATTCATCAAGGTCCTTCTTTTAAATCGATGAAAATCAAAAAGAATCAATTGATTTTATCCTTTAATCATAACGGAAATGGATTGGTGACTACTGATAAAAACGCTTTTGTAAATGGTTTTGAAATTGCCGGAGATGACCAAGTATTTTACAATGCGATAGCAACTATCAAAGGAAATAAAATTTTATTGTACGCTAACAATGTACCAAACCCAAAAGCAACTCAGTTTGGATGGATTGGCGATGCATCGGCCAATAATTTGTTCAACAAAGAAGGATTTCCAGCAATTCCGTTTAGAACTGATGACTGGAAAACCATCACCAAAGACAAAAAATACACCATTGAAAAATTTGATTTAAGTAGTGAGAATTAAGAATTAAGAATTAAGAATTAAGTATTGAGAATTGAGAATTGAGAAATTTGAAATTTGAAATTAATATTATCCAACTAAATTTAATTAAGATGAATAAAAACCTTATTTTAATCGCTGTATTTTTAATTATGAATGCTACTATTTTTGCTCAATTTGCTGATAATCCTGTTATTGCGCACAGAGGCGCGTGGAAAACTTTGAATTTACCAGAAAATTCACTCGCTTCCTTAAAACAAGCCATCAAATTAAAATGTTATGGTTCAGAATTTGACGTGAGAATGACTGCCGATGATGTTTTGATTATCAATCACGACCCTCATTATCATCAGTTAGATATTGAAAAAACTTCTTATGCCGAGTTGTTAAAATTAAATTTGGCAAATGGCGAAAAGTTACCCACACTTAAAGAATATTTGCTTGCAGGAAGCAAAAAAAATAAGAAAACTAAACTGATTTTAGAAATAAAACCATCCACCATCAGCAAAGAAAGAGGACAATTAATAGCCGGAAAAGTGATGCAATTGGTTCAAGAATTAGGTGTTCAAAAGAAAGTGGTTTATATCAGTTTTGATTATGATATTTTATTGAAATTAATTGAAATTAACCTAGCAATTGAAACCCAATATCTGGATGGCAGTAAATCGCCTGATGAATTAAAAAGTGCCGGAATTACAGGACTTGATTATCATTTTTCGGTTTTTAGAAACAAACCTGAATGGATACAAACTGCCAAAAAAAACAAGTTGGTTTTAAATGCTTGGACAGTAAATTTACCTGAAGATATGGATTTTTTACTCGAAAATAACTTTGATTTGATAACCACTGATGAACTAGAATTGTTGTTTAAAAAACTAAAAGATACTAAAAAATGAAGAAAATCACCTTACTTTTTTTAACGCTGTTTTCAATTGTAAGTTATGGTCAAACCACAACAATCGGAACTATTAAAGCTACGATTTCCCATTCTTTTGAACTGCAATATATCTTATCCAAACCCACCAATACCAAAGTAAATAAACCGCTCATTATTTTCTTGCATGGTTCGGGCGAAAAGGGTAATGATTTAGAAAAAGTAAGCATTCACGGGCCTTTAAAATATCAAAAAAACCATCCCATAGATGCGTATATCCTTGCACCGCAATGTCCAGAAAATAAGTATTGGAATTCGGAAGAATTGTATCTTTTAATTCAAAATATTATTGCTGAAAACAAAATTGATGTTAACCGAATTTATTTAACGGGTTTGAGTATGGGTGCTTGGGGCGCGTGGAATTTGGCGTATGCACATCCCGAAATGTTTGCCGCTTTGGTGCCAATTGCCGGTTTTGTTGACCGCGTTCCGATGATTGAAAATTGCAAATTGGCTAAAATTCCTATCAGAATTTATCACGGATTGCTAGATAATGTGGTGGATGTTCAATACTCTATCAACATTTATAAAAAATTAAAAGATTGCAATCCCGATATAAAAA
>JAUYUF010000300.1 GCA_030694835.1 Flavobacteriaceae bacterium
TAAAGGAATTGCCATGGGTGCTGCAGATGTTGTTCCTGGAGTTTCTGGTGGAACCATTGCCTTTATTTCTGGTATTTATGAAGAGGTATTAGAAACAATAAGTTCTTTCAACTTTGGGTTAATACAAGTTTTTAAAGAAGGAGGAATTTCAAAAGTTTGGAAAACAATCAATGGAAGTTTTTTAATTTCGTTATTATCTGGAATCTTCATCAGTATAGTTTCTTTAGCTAAATCTATTTCATGGTTATTAGAAAATAAACCAATTTTGGTCTGGTCTTTTTTCTTCGGATTAGTATTAGCCAGTATATTTTTTGTTGGAAAACAAATTGCTCAATGGAATTATAAAATTTTTATTGGCTTAATTGTCGGATCTATATTTGCTTATTTTATTACCATTCTCAGACCAATGGTTTCTGAAAATTCATCCTCTGTATTTTATTTTTTTTCTGGAGCTTTAGCCATCATTGCTATGATTTTACCGGGCATTTCTGGGTCTTTTATTTTGGTATTATTGGGTGCTTATAAACCAATTTTAAATGCTATTCATGAAAAAAATATCCAATTACTTTTAATTATAGCAGCTGGAGCAGTAGTTGGCTTACTCAGTTTTTCTCGAATATTAAAATGGTTATTCAATCATTATAAAAATTTAACATTAGCAGTTTTAACAGGCTTTTTAATAGGATCGCTCAATAAAATATGGCCTTGGAAAGAGATATTAGAAACCAAAGAAATTAACGGAAAGATAATTGTTATAAATGAACAAAGTATTTCACCATTTAATTTCATTGGTGATAATCAAATTATTTATGCTTTAGCATTAGCCATACTCGGATTTTTACTTATATTAACTCTTGAAAAATTAGCTACTGTAAAATCAACTGACTAATGAATAAAACCCGTTCGGTATTTGATAAAATCACTCTGTTTTTCAAAGGTTTATTGATGGGTGCTGCCAATAAAGTTCCTGGAGTTTCTGGCGGAATGGTTTCTTTTGTGCTCAATTTCTATGAAGAAATGATTTATTCATTTCAAAAAGTTAATAATAAAGCCTTTAAATTATTATTTAATGGTCGATTTAAAAGCTTTTACAATTATATAAACGGCACTTTCCTTTTGCTGATTATTGGTGGAAATGTTGTCAGTTATTTTAGCATTTCGTTAATCATAGATTATTTGTTAATACACTATGAACTATATGTTTGGAGTACTTTTTTTGGACTTATAATTGGCTCAATTTATTACATAGGTAAAGGTTTTGATGATTGGACCTACAAAAATATCTCCATTTCTTTAATAGGAATTTTGATAGGATTTGCAATCAGTTTAATGAATCCTGCAAAGGAAAATGACAATTTATGGTTTGTATTTTTTTGTGGTATTATTGGAGTTACAGGAATGACTTTACCTGGTTTATCAGGTTCATTCATTCTAATATTAATGGGAAATTATGTATTACTTTTAGTAGATTCAGTAACTGAACTTTATAAAACAATTATTGAAATTATTACAGGCGATTTTAGTTTTATTAACAATGCTCCTAGAATAAGATATTTACAAATAATTACTGTTTTTACTGCTGGTTCAACATTTGGATTGGTAGTAACTTCTCATATTATAGGATTTATTTTAAAAAGATGGCATCAATTAGTAACGGCTTTAATTATCGGATTTATTTCAGGTTCTTTAGGTATTGTTTGGCCATGGAAACATGTAATTTATAAAATAGAAAATGGGGTTTTTCTTTTTGATAAAACAGGAAATAAAGTAGTTGAAAATTATCAACGATATTTACCCGATATTACATCTTCAGAAACATGGTTTGCAGTATCATTTATTTTCTTTGGATTTGTAATCGTATTAATTCTTGATTATTATGGACAAAAATTACGAGCAAAGAAATCAAAAAGTTAGTTTCGGATTAGTAGGTAAAAATATACCGTATTCATTTTCTAAAAAATATTTTACAGAAAAGTTTAACCGATTAAATTTATCAAATCATGAATTTCATAATTTTGATATTGATAACTTAAAAAAGTTACCTCTTATTATAAAAGAATATCCCAATATAAAAGGATTGAGTGTAACTATACCTTATAAAGAAAAAATCATTGAATTATTAGATGAAATTTCTGAAGAAGCAAGAGAAATTGGTGCTGTAAATTGTATTAAAATAATCAATAATAAATTAATTGGATATAACACAGATAGTATTGGATTTGAAAATTCTTTCAAACAATCACTTAAATCGAAACATCAAAAAGCAATAATTTTAGGTACTGGCGGAGCTTCTAAAGCTGTTAAATTTGTTTTAAATAAATTATCAATCTCTTTTATTTCGGTGTCTAGAAATCCTAAAATGGATGATGAAATATCTTATCAATCATTATCAAATGATATAATTAAAGAGCATCAAATAATTATTAATTGTACGCCTGTTGGTACTTTTCCGTTAGTAGATGAATTTCCAATTATACCCTATGAAAGCATTACTGATAGTCATTATTTATTTGATTTAATCTACAATCCATCTGAAACTTTATTTCTGCAAAAAGGAAAAGAAAGCGGTGCTACTATAAAAAATGGATTGGAAATGTTAGAAATTCAAGCTGAAAAAGCTTGGGAAATTTGGACTTCATCATAAATAAATTTCAAAAAATTGGCAATTAATCACTAAAGTGACTAATTAAAAAGAGAATTTTTCGTTTCTTTGTTGAGAACACAATATTTATTAGTTATTGTGATTTTTAGGAACCTTAAACATTATAAAATGTTAGAAAATAATCAAGAAAATCTGCACGAGTCAGAGGTAAGTCCCGAAACTGTAAATTTACAGGAAAAAGAAAAAAAAGGAAAAAAAATTGAATTAACTGATGTAGTTGCTGATGTTGAAAATATTGAAGAAGTTGTAACAGAGCAAATAGTTTCTGAAGAAGTTGAAGAACCATCTGAGATGGAAGAGATAACTTCAGAAGATGTTGCTAATTCTGAAAACAAGGAGGAAGTAGTTGTAGAAACGCAATCTCAAAAAGTTACTGAAATACCCATCAAAGAAAATCAAGTTTCAAAACCAGAAGTTATAGATTATTCAACTATGACAATGGAACAGCTTTTAGCTGAACTTCAATCTATATTAAATAATCACGAAGTTCATGAAATTAAGCGCAATATTGATTTAATTAAAAAAGAGTTTAATAGAAAACACAGTCAACTGCTTCAAGAAACCAAAAAAACATTTTTAGAAGCAGGTAATGAGTCTATCGATTTTCATTTTGACAGTCCTTTAAAACAAGAATTTGATGCAATTTATGTAGACTATGCTACAAAGCGCAGAAAATATTATGCAGAATTAGATACAACATTAAAGCAAAATTTAGCTTCAAGAACCACTATTATTGATGAACTTAAAAATTTAATTGATAATGGTGATTCATCTGTTATGTACAAAGATTTTAAAAATCTTCAACAAAGATGGAATGAAATAGGAGCAGTTCCTAGAAGTAATTATAATGACACTTGGAAAACATACCAGCATCATGTTGAACGTTTCTATGATTTATTACATATCAATAAAGATTTAAGAGATCTAGATTTTAGACATAATTTAGAAGAAAAACAAAAATTAATTGTTTCTGCTGAAGAACTACTTAAAAGTGATGATATTGAATACGCTTTTAGAGAACTGCAAATGTTGCACAAAGTTTGGAAAGAATTAGGTCCTGTTGATCGTGAGCATAGAGATGAGGTTTGGAATCATTTTAGTAATCTTACAAAAGCAATTCATGATAAAAGGCAAGATTTTTACAAAGGTTTAAAAAAAGGTTTTGATGAAAACGTTATAAAAAAAGAGCAAATTATAGAGGCTATAAATGCAATTGATTTTACTCAAAATAAAACACATTCTGATTGGCAAAAATGTATCTCTAAAATTGAGCAACACCGCAAAGAATTTATTGAAATAACGAATATTCCTCGTAGGAAAAATGATGAATTGTGGAATAAATTTAAGGAAGCTACTCGTACTTTTAATAAAGAAAAAAACGATTTTTATAAGGAAATAAAAAACGAACAACAAGAAAATTTAAATTTAAAAATACAGCTAGTTGAAAAAGCAAAAGCTTTAAAAGATAGTGAAGACATAGATAAAACTGCTGAGATTTTGAAAAAAATACAGTTAGATTGGAAAAAAATAGGTCATGTTCCTAAAAAATATTCTGATAAACTGTGGAAAGAATTTAAAGATGCTTGTAATGATTTTTTCAATAGATATCATAAAATTCAAGATGCAGATAATCAGGAACAATTAGTTTCATTTTCTAAGAAAAAAGAATTTTATGAACAATTTAAAGTCCGTGTAGATGCTGATGAAGAAATTGCTTTCGATGAGTTAAAAGAGATTATAAATCAGTGGAGAGCTCTAGGAAATTTACCACATAATCTTAAGCATATTGAAATTAAATTTAATAAACTATTAGATAAAGTATTTAGTAAACTTTCAATTGATAGCAATACTAAAGAAATGCTGAAGTTTAAAAATATTATGGAAAGTTTCTTACAACAAAGAAACTATCGTAAGTTAGATAACGAGCAATTATTTTTGCGAAAAAAAATAGATGAAATATCAAGAGAAGTTCAGCAATTAGAAAATAATATTAGTTTTATTTCCAATGTAACAGAAGACAACCCTCTTGTAAAAAATGTTCGCAAAAGTATCGCAAAGGGTAATGAAAATCTAGAGTTATGGAAAGAAAAACTCAAGTTTTTAGCTAGTTTAGACTATTAATATAAGAATCCCGTTTAACGGGATTTTTTTATTGCTTTTTAAGGATGTGTTTATTAACTATATCTATATATCCTTGTTTAGCTTCATTTTCAGATAATTTTGTAAGTTGTAACCAAGCATTTAATTTAAAGGCATTAATCAATTCTATATTGCCATTTGCCGATTTATAATTAGATCCACTTGTACCTTGTTTGTAATAAGCATACAATTTTAACATAACATCAGATGGTAATTTAATTGGAGAAGAAGATGCTTTAATAAAAGCAGATTCAAATTCTTTATCTAAATCTGACTTCATACTTCTATACTATTTTGTAGCAATAATATCAATTCCTCCTTTTACTTTCTGATTTAATTGAATGTTTAATTTTGTGTTTAATGGCAGATAGATGTCAATTCTTGAACCAAATTTTATAAAACCTGCATCAGTACCTTGAACAACATTTGTTCCTTTAACAGCATAATTTATAATTCTTTTAGCTAAAGCTCCAGCAATTTGTCGGTACAAAACTTCTCCAAAAACTTGATTTTCAATAACAATTGTTGTTCTTTCATTTTCGGTTGAAGATTTTGGATGCCAAGCAACTAGATATTTCCCAGGATGATATTTGCTATATTTTACTAATCCACTCATTATATAACGAGTAACATGTACATTGATTGGAGACATAAAAATGGATACCTGTAAGCGTTTGTCTTTAAAATATTCTGCTTCAAAAACTTCTTCAATTACAACAACTTTACCATCAACAGGAGCAATGATGTGATTTTCAATGAGTACATTTTTTCTTTTATGATTTCTAAAAAACTGTAAAATCATCACATAGAAAAATAATACAATAATTGATAACAAACTTACCAACCAAGTTAATTTTATGTAGCTATCAATTAGCAATATCAAACCACCAGCAAAAATTGAAGTGATTGTAATTATTTTATAACCTTCTTTATGAAACATTGTATGATATAAATTGTAAGTAAATAAATATAAATGGTGCTGCAAAGATAACACTATCTAATCGATCTAAAAA
>JAUYUF010000031.1 GCA_030694835.1 Flavobacteriaceae bacterium
CTCCATCACCATAAACTTCTTGTACGTTAAACCACAATAAGAAAACAAGAAAAACAATCGGAATTAATGCCTCAATCAACGAAATTTTAGGAATTTTAGATGCCATAATAAAATTTTAAAGAATGTAATGATACATCAATTTATGCTTTTATGCAAATGAAAAATCCCCATTACTAAATAGTAATAGGGATTTCAAATATGTTTTGATTGACTTATAAAATACCTGCTTCCTGCATACAGGCTTTCATGTTTTGATAAGTACGTTCAATATCATCATCTAATCCGATGGAGAAACGAATCAATCCTTTAGATAATCCCATTTCTTTTTGTTCATCTTCCGGAATTTCAGAAGAAGTGCTTGCTCCAGAGGCGCTGAATAAGGTTTTATAAAACCCTAAACTTACGGCTAAGTAACCAACATTTCTATGTTGCATCAATTCCATCAACTCATTCGCTTTTTCCAACGATTCTAATTCCAACGTCAATAATCCACCAAATCCATAGGTTTCATTTAACATCGATTTTAATAATTCGTGACCTTTATGATTTTTTAATCCAGGATAAACGACTGTTAAACCTGCTTTTTGGAATTGCTCAGCTAAATATTGTGCGTTATCACTATGTTTACGCATCCGAATGGCTAACGTACGCATGTTTTTCAAAATTTGTGCTGCTCTTAAACTATCCATTACCGGACCTAACAACATGGCTGCTCCATCATTTACATTGCGTAAACTATCGATAAATTCTTTACTTGCACATACAACTCCACCAATAGTATCATTGGTTCCGTTGATAAATTTAGTTAAACTATGTATGGTAATTGTTGCTCCTAAATGACTCGAAGAAACCATTAATGGAGAAAAAGTATTATCTACAACCAGTGGAATATTATGTTTTTTAGCCAATTTAGCCAATGCAGGTAAATTTGCTACTTCTAACAATGGATTGCTGATAGTTTCGCAGTAAATCATTTTAGTTTTGCTGTTAATAGCCGCCTCAACTTTTTCTAAAGATATAATATCTACAAACGAAGTATTAATATTTAATCTTGGTAAAAAGTTCTTCATAAAAGCATAAGTACCTCCATAGATTGTTCTGCTCGAAACAATATGATCATCTGCCTTACACAATTGTAAAATAACAGAAGTAATAGCACCCATTCCAGAACCAGCCACTAAAGCACTTTCTGTCCCTTCCATTCTAGCTAAAGCATCCCCTAAAAATAAAGTACTTGGACTTGCATGACGTGAGTATAAATAACAACCTTCAGTGTGACCTTCAAAGGTATCTTGCATGGTTTTGGCTGCTAAAAAAGTATAAGTAGCTGAATCAGATATGGAAGGATTAACCCCTCCAAACTCGCCAAAATTTTGTATATCTTGAATAAAATCTGCTGGTTTAAATGACATGATGTAGTGTGTTAAAGTTTGTGGCGTAAAGGTACATATTTACTTGTTTAGATGAAAGAATATGGATAAAAGATCAAAGACATTAGGAAAATAAATGAGCGAAAAGCGAAAAGCGAAGAGAGAAAAGTAAAAAGTAAAAAGCGAAAAGCGAAAAATTTTCATTGTTAACTGATAACTTTTCACTCCTTATTCTTAGAATCAATAATTATAGTAACGGGACCATCGTTAATTAAAGCTACTTTCATATCTGCTCCAAATACTCCTGATTTCACTTTTTGGGGTAATTGGAGGTCTAATTGTGTGATGAAATATTCATATAAAGGAATCGCTTGTTCAGGTCTCGCTGCTTTAATATAAGATGGTCTATTTCCTTTTTTAGTAGAAGCATGCAATGTAAATTGACTGATGATTAATATTTCGCCATTCACTTCTTGGATACTACAATTCATGATGTTGGCATCATCAGGAAAAATCCGAAGGGGAATTAATTTTTTGATGAGCCAATCAACATCTTCTTGAGTATCTTCTATTTCAATACCTAATAAAATAAGTAATCCATTTCCAATCTGAGATTTTTTCATCTTATCTATGACAACAGAAGCTTCGGAAACTCTTTGAATAACTACTCTCATTTGTTAATTTTTTAGAATTCTGAAATTCCTCGATAATTCTCATCATTATCTAACATTTGCACATAAGAACGATAACGAGAAAAGGCAATATCATCACTTTCAACGGCTTCTAAAACAGCACAATCAGGTTCTTCCAAATGCAAACAGTTATTAAACTTACAATATTGTTTAAAATGAAAAATTTCAGGAAAATAATCGCCCACCTCTTGCTTTTCAAAATCTACCACTCCAAAACCTTTAATTCCGGGAGTATCAATAATAAATCCACCAAAAGAAAGCTCAAACATTTCGGCAAAAGTGGTGGTATGCTGTCCTTGACCACTTTGTACAGAAACAGTGGTTGTTTTTAAATTTAAAGTAGGTTCTATTAAATTGATAAGCGTTGATTTTCCAACTCCAGAATGACCTGAAAATAAACTCACTTGGTCTTGCATTAACTCTTTTACCAAATCTACATTCTTACCAGTAACAGCAGATATTTCAATGCATTCGTAACCAATAGCCTCATAAACAGATTTTAAAATTTCCATTTCTTGCAATTGCACTTCATCTAAAGCATCCACTTTATTAAATAATAGAATAACTGGTATCGAATAAGCTTCTGCCGTAGCAACAAAACGATCTATAAAACTGGTGTGAGTTGGCGGATTTGCTATGGTTATCAACAAAAAAGCCTGATCAATATTGGCAGCAATGATATGCGTTTGTTTCGATAAATTAACTGATCTACGAATGATATAATTTTTTCGGGGATGAATTTTTACAATAACTCCCGTATCTTTTTGTGGCTCTAGCTCATAATCAACTACATCACCAACAGATACAGGATTCGTACTTTTGATACCTTCCATTCTAAACTTGCCACGAATTCGGCACTTTGTATAAAGACCCTCATCAGTTCTAACAATATACCAACTGCCAGTTGATTTTGTGACAATTCCCTGCATTGACTATTTATTTATATCTTGTTGATGTTGAATCGATTCCAAATGAATCGCTTTAAATAATTTTTCAATAAATTCTTCACTTAAACCTCTTTTTGACCCAGTTTCAATCATCTTTTCCATCAATTCGTTCCACCGACTACTTTGTAAAATAGCTACATTCTTTTCTTGTTTTAACTTACCAATTTGTTCAGCAATACTCATTCTAGAAGAAAGTAATTCAATTAAATTTTGATCCAACTGATCTAACTCTTTTCTATAAATAGTTAATCTATTGATATAATCTGTTTCATCCAATAAAGGTTTTTTAACCCTTAATTGCTGTGTGATTTCATTTAAACGATGTGGTGTAATTTGTTGCGCAGCATCACTCCAAGCTTCATTTGGATTGATATGAGTTTCAATCATAAATCCGTCGTAATTCAAATCAAGCCCTGTCTGACAAACATCAAACAACAATTCTCTGTTCCCACAAATATGAGAAGGATCTAACAACAAAGGTAAATCTGGAAATTGTTTGCGTAACTCAATCGCCAAAGGCCATTTCGGTTTATTTCTATATACTTTTTCATGATAAGATGAAAATCCACGATGAATTACACCCAACTTCTCAACGCCTACTGAATGAAGACGCTCAACAGCTCCTAGCCACAAAGGTAAATCTGGATTAACTGGATTTTTAACCAACACAATTTTATCAGTTCCTCTTAATGCTTCAGCTATTTCTTGAACAATAAAGGGGCTCACCGTAGAACGGGCACCAATCCACAACAAATCAATATCATGTTTCAAGGCTTGTTCAACATGATTCGCATTGGCTACCTCTGTAGCTGTTTTTAATCCAGTTTCTTCCTTCACACGTTGTAACCAAGGTAAACCAATAGCACCAACTCCCTCAAACTGACCTGGTCTAGTACGTGGTTTCCAAATACCAGCTCTAAAAAAAGTGGTATCGGTATCTTTGATTAAATGAGCCGTTGACAGTACTTGTGCTTCGGTCTCAGCACTACAAGGCCCTGCAATTACTAACGGATGCGTTAGTTGCAAATCGAGAAGCCATTTTTTAAATAATATATTGTTCTTCATAATTATAAGTTTACAAATTTACGTTTCTTGGTGATTATTTAAAGCAATGCCAGCTAAAATTTCACCAACATGATTACATTGATGCATAATGGCTGATAATTGCGGTTCATCCTGCTTATAAATCAGGTTTCTAAATTCTTGCAAATTGTGGATATACTCATCCAACGATTTAAGTATATGTTGATGATTTTGTAGAAAAATAGGTGCCCATGTTGGAGGCGCACTTTTAGCCAATCTTACCGTAGATTCAAAACCACTACCGGCCAAATTAAAGATTTGCCGCTCATCTTTTTCTATTTCCAATACGGTCTTACCTAACATAAAACTACTGATATGTGAAAGGTGAGAAACATAAGCCAAATGTTTATCATGCTCTACAGATTCCATAAACTGAATTCTAGCTCCCAACGATTTCCATAGCTGAATTGTTTTTTCTAATTTTTGAGGACAACTTAAACTAGACTCACAAATAATAGTCAGTTTTTTTTTGAACAGATTATTGATGGCTGCAGAAGGTCCTGAATTTTCAGTACCAGCAATAGGGTGCACTGCCACCAATTGTGACCTTTTTGGGTGATTTCTAACAGCATTACATAATGGATTTTTAATAGATCCCATATCAAAAACAATCGTATTTTCATGAACTCTATGGAGTACTTCTAAAGCTAATGAGGGTAAATAATTAACAGGAACAGCCAATATTACCCAATGAGCCTCTGAGACTTTTTCAATAGAAACCAACTCATCAACCCAACCCATTTGCAATGCTTCTTGTTCATGGATTTTATTATGATCCATTCCTAAAATAGTATAATTACCCAAATTTTTTAAATCTTTAGCTATAGAACCTCCCATTAATCCCAATCCTATAATTACTACTTTTTCCATATATTCTTTTATTTTTTTAATCGATTGATAACCTCATTTAAATCATTTACTGATGCACAAAGTGAAACCCTAATGAAATTATTGCCTACACTTCCAAAAACCATTCCAGGTGTAATAAAAATGCCCAATTGATGCAATAGTTCTTCCGTAAATTGTTCGCCATCTTTTCCTTCAGGAAGTTTTGCCCACACAAACAATCCAGCAGTATTTTTATCATAGGTACAGTTAAGCATATCGAGTAATTTCCACACCAACAATCGGCGTTCTTTATAAACCTTGTTTAAATTGATAAACCAAGATTTTTCTAACTGAAGTGCAGCTACAGCAGCATGTTGGATCCCTAAAAACATCCCTGAATCCATTTGACTTTTTACTTGTAAAATAGCTTCTATTTTATAGGCAGCACCCATAACCATTCCTACGCGCATGCCTGAAATATTAAAAGTTTTACTCAATGAGTTCAACTCTAAAGCCACTTCATCTGCTCCCTCAACTTGCAAAATACTATTTGGTAAATCATTTAAAATAAAACTATAAGGATTGTCATTCACTATTAAGATTTGATGCTTTTTGGCAAACCTGATTAATTGTTGCCATTGATTAAGTGTAACGGTTGCTCCAGTGGGCATATGTGGATAGTTAACCCACATGAGCTTTACCTTAGAAAGATCTTGCAACTCCAAACTATCCAAATCGGGGAACCATCCGTTAGCTTCAGAAAGTTCGTATAAAATAGGCACCGCTTCTACTAATTTAGTTACAGACATATAGGTTGGATATCCAGGATTAGGTATTAATACCTCATCACCCGTATTTAAAAACGCCATACTAATATGCATAATACCCTCTTTAGAACCCATCAACGGTAAAATTTCTGTCTGAGGATTTATATCAACTTTAAAATGTTGTTGATAAAATTGACTCATAGCAATTCTTAGTTCCGGAATACCTTGATAAGATTGATATTGATTTGCTGATGGCAATTGCTGCGCATTGATTAATGCCTCAATTACTAATGAATCTGCAGCCAAATCTGGACTACCAATTCCTAAATTGATAATTGATTTTCCTGCAGCTTTTAACTGTTGAATTTCTCTCATTTTATGAGAAAAATAGTACTCTTGTACATGCTGTAATCGGTCTGCTTTTGTTATCATTTTTATAAGATTTGAGTATTTATCCCATCCTAAATCCTTCCCCAAGGGAAGGACTTTTTTTCGCTATTTCCTTTTGCTATTTGCTATTTACTTTTCGCTTTTCGCTATTTCCTATTGACTCTTAATGTATTCACCTAAAATTTTTACAGCTGTTGTAATAAGTTTTATGGTTGATAAACAATTTAAATAAACATGATAATCATCAAATTCAACATCAATAAAAAAAGCATATTGAAAAGGCGTATGCCTTAAAGGCAAAGATTGAATTTTGCTCAAATTAATTCCATTATCAGCAAATAACTGCAATACCTTTAATAAGCTACCAACCTCATGAGAGAGCGTTAATTTTAAGGAAGCTTTATTAGGTATAATTTCAGTTAGTTGATGCCCCATCTGAACCACAAAAAAACGGGTAGTATTGTTTTTATAGGTATGAATATCAGCTGCAATAGTTTCTAAACCGTATAAAGTTCCAGCCATAGTGCTTGCAATAGCACCTACTTTTGGTTTTTTAAGATGGGCTATTTGCAAAGCAGATTCTGCAGTATCCTTAGATTCAATTAAAACTATATGTGGATGATTTTCAAAAAAGGCTTCACATTGTTGTAAGGCCATCGGATGAGAATGAACTTCAGTAATATCTCCAATCGATTGTCCAGGTAGGGCTAATAATTGATGTTGAATAGTCAAAAAAACTTCACCTACAATGGTTAACTCAAATTCATCAATCAATTTATAATTGGGTAATATTGAACCAGCAATCGAATTTTCAATGGCCATTACAGCTGATGTTACCTTATTTTGTTGAAGTAATTTAGGAATCTCTGCAAAAGTCATACATTCTTGTAATTCAAGATGATTTTCAAAATATTGAGTGGCAGCCTGATGGTGAAACGATCCTTTTATTCCTTGTATGGCAACTTTATTCATATTGATTAAAATAAAAAAAGTCCCGATTTCTCGAGACTTCATGGTTTATAAAACTAATTTTTTATCGTTTACAACACCCCATAACGTCTCGCTTTTATAGTAAAATAAAAGTAATAATAGAAACTGTTATAAGTGCTGATGTTATTCATCTTGATTTTCTTATGCGACAAATCTAAACAATTAATTTTAATGTGCAAGTATTGGGGTTAAAAAGTATCAAGTATCTGGTATCAAGTATTGAAGTTGGTTAGTCAGTTAATCGGTTGTGGGTTGTGGGTTCTCGGTTGGGTTAACTTTTAACAGATAACTTTGCAACTAATAATCTTTCAATCTTTCAATTATAAATATATTCCCTAAATTCGCAAACATACTGTATTGCTATATGTTTTTCAAAAAAAGATTACCCTTTACTGAATTATTTTCAGAAGGATTTGTAGATATTCACTCTCATTTACTGCCTGGAATTGACGATGGATCTAAAAATTTAGATCAATCTATTTTATTAATAGAACAATTACGTGCTTGTGGCATTAATCAATTCATCACAACTCCTCATGTTTTAGGAGAAGTATACCCCAATACTCCTGAAATTATTAAAGAAAAACTTCAGTTAGTTAAAGATGAACTTATAAATAGAGGAATTAATGATATCAGACTTGACGCAGCAGCTGAATATATGTTAGATGATCGGTTTTATAGCTTATTACAAGAGAAGAATTTGTTGACTTTAAAAGATAATTATCTCTTAGTTGAATGCTCTTTTTTTAATCCACCTATCAATTTACGCGAAATACTTTTTGAAATTCAATTAGCTGGTTATCAACCAATATTAGCACATCCTGAACGTTATATGTTTTGGCATAAAAATTATGAGATGTTTGAAACCCTAAAAAGTGCAGGTTGCTTGTTTCAGCTCAACATACTTTCTCTCACCAGACATTACGGTAAAGAAGTTTATAAAACATCTGAACATTTAATTAAAAAAGGCATGATTGATTTTGTTGGAACAGATACACATCATTCACATCACATTGAGCTCTTACAACAAGAAGGTGATGCTAAAATCATAGAGTTGTTAAAACCTATTGCCAAACGGAATAGTTTGTTTTTATAGTAAATATAAAGATGTCAGGGGTTAAATTTAGAAGGTAGAATTCAGGAGAAATGTCGTCTGTTAGGAAAACCCTTTTTACTTTTCTTAGTTTATTTCACTAAAATTAATACTTATAAAATAATCTAATACTTTATAGAGTACAAACATAGGATGACGTATTGTTCTTCATTTTAAAAAAG
>JAUYUF010000033.1 GCA_030694835.1 Flavobacteriaceae bacterium
CTTTTTTAAAACAACATATTTAGAATATATTTGTAAATTATCTATAAAATCCGAATAAATGAAACGCCCATGATTAAACATTAATAAATTAGTGAATGATTATTAAGGCGTTCCATTTGACCATTAAAAAACAAATAAATATAAACAGATGAAATTTATTGTATCGAGTTCTCAGTTATTAAAACAAATACAAGTACTTTCTGGGGTAATCAACAGTAATAATACCCTACCAATATTAGACAATTTTCTTTTTGAATTAAATCATAACGAATTAAAAATTTCGGCCTCTGATTTAGAAACAACTATGAGTACACTTGTAGAGGTTGAATCTAATTCTGAAGGTTCAATTGCTGTTTCTGCACGATTACTTTTAGACACTTTAAAAACATTTCCAGATCAGCCACTTACTTTTAAAACAGAAGAAAATAATACTATTGAAATTAGTTCTAATCAAGGTAAATATGATATGGCTTATTTTGATGGAAATGAATTTCCTAAAACCATATCGTTAGACGATCCTAAAAAAACACAAATTCCTGGAAATATACTTGCAACTGCAATCTCTAAAACGATATTTGCTACAGGAAATGATGATTTAAGACCTGTAATGAGTGGTGTATTTTTCCAATTTAGTCCACAAAGTTTAACTTTTGTAGCTACTGATGCTCACAAATTGGTTAAATATTCTAGAACTGATATTACATCATCTGAAGTCGCAGAATTTATTATGCCTAAAAAGCCGTTGAATTTGTTAAAAAATATTTTAAGCAATTCAAACAGTGATTTAACCATCGAGTATAATGATACTAACGCAAAATTTATCTTTGATAATATCGTTTTAGTATGCCGTTTAATTGATGGAAAATATCCAAATTATGAAGCAGTTATTCCAAAAGAAAATCCAAATAAATTATCAGTAGATAGAGCCTTATTTTTAAACTCTGTTAAACGTGTATCTATATTCTCTAGCAAAACAACCCATCAGATTAGATTAAAAATGGCTGGAACAGAATTAAATATATCTGCTGAAGATCTTGACTATTCTAACAAAGCTGAAGAGCGTTTAAAATGTGATTATCAAGGAGATGATATGCAAATTGGATTTAACTCTCGTTTCTTAAGTGAGATGTTGACTAATTTAGATTCAAACGAAATTCTTATTGAAATGTCTTTACCAAATAGAGCTGGTATTTTAACTCCAATTGATGGTGTTGAAGAAGGCGAACATGTTACCATGTTAGTGATGCCAGTAATGTTGAATCATTAATATTTTTTAAAATAACATATTTGAAAACCACAGCTTTCAGTTGTGGTTTTTTTATGTAAATTAGTTAAAGAATTAAAAAGAAAAAGAAACCCATTAATATTTGAAATTATGAAAAAGATTATTCTACTTTCAATCTTAATATTAACAATATCTGCTATATATAGTCAGAAAATTGAAACCGATAAAATTGATGAGTTTACAAACTCACATATCAAAGAAACATCTTGGGAAAAAATAGAAATTGGTTATTTTAGGTTTAGAAAAATAAATGACACCTTTTATTTTAATTTTAAATACTCCAATTTAAACGTTTTTTCTGTATCTGAGGGTGATAAGTTAATCCTAAAATTAAAGGATGGAAGTATACTAGATTTAATGAATTCACAATATGAGATTAGCTCTATTGGAGCTGGAGCAATTGGTTTCTTGGTTAGTGGTGCTATGGGAGTAAACATTTATTATCCAATCACGAAATCTCAACTTAAAATTTTAGAAGAAATTAATGTAGAAAAATATAGATTATATACCAGTTTGGGTTATACTGACACAGAAATGAAAACTAAAAATTCTGAAAAATTAAAAAAATCTGCTGAACTCATTTTAAATTAAAAAATCTTATTATATGCGAAACGAACTTCCTGCAAAATACTTCGAAAGCATAACCGAATATAGAGAGGCTATTAAGATTCTCCTAAATCTTCAAAAAACTCATAACATTATCCGAAATGATTATTTGAATTTAATAAATTTAACCTTTGACCATATAGAGAACCAAAAATTATTTAACACATTATACCGTTCTTGTTTAAGAGAATTATTTTCACTAATTGAATCAGACATATTCAATCTAAATAGATTAGATAAGTATCATAATTATACGGACAATGATAAATTCATTTTTAAGTTCAAAAAAACTTTTAAACAAATTTGTAAAACTTGGAAAAAAGATGATGTTCAAAAACATTATTTTGATTCAAAATTAGAATTTCTTATTATTATTAAAAAAGAAAGAGATAAAATTACACATCCGAAAAGCCCAATTGTTTTCAAAGACGTCACTTTAGATAATTTTAATAAATTAAAATTGGTATTTAATCAATATGATGATTTCATAAATGAAGTTATGAATAACTTTTTTATAAGAATGAGAAAATCTCCTAATAGTTAAAATATGCTTCAATACAGTTAATTATCATTTTAAAAATAAGAAAAATGAAACACTTATTAATAGTTTTTAGTTTAGTTGGAATCCTTGTCTTGAGCTGTAATCAACCTTCAGCCAAAAATAATCAAGAAAAGAATATTGAAAAATTAAAACAGGACAGCATTGCTGAATTCAATGCAAAACAAACTCGAATTGAAAAAGCGAAACAAGATAGCGTTGTTACAATTGAACAAGGTAAAGTAATAGGTGATATTGTGTTTTTTATGCCTGAGAAAGAAGTAAAATCAAAAATTGAAATATTCCGAAAAAAAAATAAGCGCCCTGATAAATTTTTAGGCAAACCATACTATGATGAATACATTGGTGAATATAAATATATTCAAATGCTCGACCTTTATTATAAAGGAAAATTATATGAATTGCATATATATGGAAACTCAACTATTTGGGAAAATTATGACAGTGATGTGCCAAAGCAAATAAAAAATATAACAGATGTCGTAAAGCAAAAGTACGGTGAACCAGATTTTCATAATGAACTAGAGCCAAGATATAGTCTAAATAATGGGCAATCTTACCTTATAAATCGCTGGGAAATTGGAAAGAAAACAATTGAAGTAAGAGTTGAAGATAACGGTGGTTTTTATAATGTGAATGTATCAATATTCTTGCCAGAAATACGAGAAAAGATTAAAGAGGAAAAATTGGAAAAAGAAAAAGAATCAACTGAAAAA
>JAUYUF010000314.1 GCA_030694835.1 Flavobacteriaceae bacterium
TGCAGGGCGACCGATTGATGAAATAATTGTGGAACAAATTGGTAAACAGGCACCTTTTTTAAAAGAAGATACCATCAAAATATTGGAAGAATTAAAAAATGGAAAAATAGTAGAAGAAGTAAATCCATACTTAATTGCTCTTTTTAGAAAATCGGTGCAACCTTATTTAATTTCATGGATCAAATACAATCCACAACAAGAAATTCATCAACTTAAAATTCCTGTTTTAATCATTAACGGAACCAAAGATATTCAAGTTCCAGCAAGTGATGCTAAACTTTTAAAAGAAGCAAATTTAGATGCAGAAATAGTTATCATCGAAAATATGAATCATATTTTCAAAAAAATTGATGGTGATATTGTAGAAAATCAACAATCATATACCAATCCAGATTTACCGGTGATGCTGGAATTAACAACATCTATCGCAACATTTATCAACAAACAAAAATGAAATGGCGGCAAAAAAAGCATATCCATTACGCATAAATGAAAACTTATTAAAAGCGATTGAAAAATGGGCTGCTGATGAGTTTCGATCTACCAACGGACAGTTGGAGTGGATAATTCATAAATGCTTAAAAGACGCTAAACGATTACCAAAAGATTCTGATATTGAATAAAAAAAAAGCGTCCAAATAAATCTGGACGCTTTTTTTATTACTTTTTATTCTTTTTTTAATTTTTTAAAAAAATTAAAACTACCTATAGCTAAAACTACACTAATCAATGAAATTTGAATAATTGAGATTATGCTTCCTTCAAAATTTAAGATCTCAACAATTAAAAGCACACTTAACAAAAGTAAAATTATTGTTTGTGCAAAAGCGGATTTAATAAAAACATGTTCTTTTTTTCGATATTTAAATAAATATAAAAAAAGAAAAAAAGTGGCTAACGCAATTATAATTAAATCTGAATTCATAGTTTTCTATTTTTCTTAGGATGAACTAATTTCATTTCATCAATTAAACGCGTTGCCCCGGCATATTTATCAACAATAAATAAAACATAACGAATATCTACCATTATATTTCTACTAATGGTTGGATCGTAATATAAATCACTCATAGTTCCTTCCCAAACGCGATCAAAGTTCAATCCAATTAAATTTCCATAGGCATCAATCGCTGGACTTCCAGAGTTACCACCAGTTGTATGGTTGGTTCCTATAAATCCTACTGGAACTTTACCATTTTCAGCATATTGTCCAAAATCTTTAGTATCATATAACTCTCTCAATCTAGCAGGAACATCAAACTCATAATCGTTTGGAACATATTTTTCCATAATTCCATCTAAATAACTAACTGGCTTGTAATAAACAGCATCTTTTGGCTGATAACCACTCACTTTTCCGTAAGTAATTCTTAAAGTACTATTAGCATCTGGAAAAATTCGTTCATTAGGAAACAACTCTAGTAAAGCTTTCATATAAACTTTTTGTACAGCTGCAATTTCCTCACTCATTTTTACAAATTTTGGATTGATGTTTTGATAAAAATCAGTATTCAATTCTTTACCTAATTGATATCCTTTGTCTTTGTTGATTTTCTTGATAAAATCTGAGGGAGTTCCAGATAATAAATTTTTAGCTCCTTCAAAGTTAGTTAGTTTAGATTTTTTATAAATATCATCTGTTAATTTTTTAAAATCGACGTCAGATAATGATTTAGATAAATATATTCTTGGAATATTATTGGCATAAATCTCTATTAATTTTTCAAAAACAGCTTTATCTACAGTTGCGTTATAATTTTTATAAAAACCTTCTAATCTATTCGTTAATTTTTCACGCGCCTCTTCGAAAGCTTGAGTTCCCTTTTTCTCATAAACTTGTTCTAATTGATAAATCATAACAGTTGCAGATAATAGCTCAACATTACGATTTACCACTTCACTCCAATAATCATTTGCTATTGAAACATCTTCAATTTCCGTATACATTCTGTCAAAATCAGATAGAAGAGTGCCATATTTATTTTGCAAACCTTTTTCAATTACTAATTTATCAAAATCAGTTTCTAATTTCTTCTTGATTTCTACTGCGCCAGATTTATTAATCCCTTGACTTTCACCAATCCATTTTTTCCAATAATTGGCTATTGAAGCGTATTTTGAAGCATATTGAATTTTAATTTGTTGATCTTTTCTCATATAAGAATCAACTATTTTTAACGCCACGTCACGAACCTCTATTCTAGCCGGATTTAATTTATTTGCTAATTGATCAACTGCAATTGAAGGTAAATATTCATTAGTTCTACCTGGAAATCCAAATACCATAGTAAAATCGTTTTCAGCAACTCCATCTAATGAAATTGGTAAAAA
>JAUYUF010000319.1 GCA_030694835.1 Flavobacteriaceae bacterium
TTTCTGATTACTACATATTTAAATCGCTCATATTTGCGCAAGTAACATTGCAAACTGAAGAGTTTTTCTTGTATCGAAAGATATTTGATGTGATGTATAAGGAAATTTCTAAACCCGATTTGTATATTTATTTATATCAAAATACAGATCGTTTATTAGAAAATATTAAAAAACGAGGACGTGATTACGAGCAGAATATCAGTGGGAAATATTTAGATAAAATTCATAAAGGTTATGCCAGTTTTATACAATCAGAACAACAGCTAAATACTATAATTATTGATGTGTCTGATATGGATTTTGTAAACAACAAAGATGATTACCATCGTATTTTAAGTTTGTTGTAACTTACTTTTTAGGCTTGTATTTTGATTTTTCAAACAATTCTTCTGGTGATATTTTAATCATTTCGTCTAAAGATACTTCATTGTTTTTTAGGTATGATTCAACAATTTTCCAACCTATCCAAACACCAATTCTACCTGGAGATTCCTGATCAGATTCTAGATAAAATTTTGAAAACGGAGCCTCAAAAATAAATCGGTGTAATAAATCGATGTCATAACTATATAACATTTGGTTTTCCATAAAGTATTGCCAAATAGAAAACTCATTATCTTCTACCCACTGCATTTGTTCTGGAGTATAGCCCATTTTGAGTGCAGATACTGTTTGTGGTAAAAAAGAATTAACCAAACTCATTTTTTTACCTTGATTTATCATCTGATTTAAAAAATTATTTCTTCCCGACTCGTGAAAAGAATTATCAGCAATAGCATGAGCAACATCAACTATTAAATTTGTTTTTTCATATCGATACGATAAATAAGAAGGAAATTCTTTATAAATCTCATGATCTTTTCCCAAATACATATCCAACGAAATCAACAATAAACTATCAGCATAAATTACTTTAGATTCATAATCGATATCAGAAATTAAAGTGATTATTCTAGGTGATTTAAAATTGGGGAATTTACTTTTTATCGTTTTAAACAACGTTCCTAATTGATCTTCTTCGGATTTAAAATCAGTAAAAACCTTTTGTACTTCTCTCTGTAGCGTAATTTCTTCTGGATTATTTGATTTGTTAACCCAAACTGAATCAGGAACTTGATTTGGAAACAAAAAGGGGTATAACTTCTTTAATTCTTGAATTTCATCATTTGATTTATTGTAAAATAATTGATCAAAACGATCTGCTTTAACATCTTCTTTTACAGTATTTGATTCTAAAAAAACTTCTCTTTTACAGGAAATTATTAACATTAATACAGAAATAACTACTATAAATTGCCTCATTTTTATTTGTATATTTGTTACAAAAGTAGTAAAAATAGTTAGGTATGAACACAGATAAAGTTGCAAAACACATCAGTCAGTGGTTATTAAACTACGCTAAAAATGCAAAAGTTAACGGATTTGTGATTGGAATTTCTGGCGGAATAGATTCTGCGGTAACTTCTGCTTTATGCGCTTTGACAGGATTACCTACATTGTGTGTAGAAATGCCCATTCATCAAGCTGAAAATCAGGTAAATCGTGGTAAGGAACACATCAATCAACTTAAAAGAAATTTCGCTAATGTTGACAGTACAAAAGTAGATTTAACCTCAACTTTTGAATCATTTAAAAATTTATTTCCAACAATAGCTTCTGACAATGTAGAGCTTCCTTTAGCCAATTCTAGAGCTCGTTTGCGCATGACTACTTTATATTATTATGCTGGAACTCGTAACTATTTAGTGGTTGGAACAGGTAATAAAGTAGAAGATTTTGGCGTCGGTTTTTATACTAAATATGGTGATGGCGGTGTTGATGTAAGTCCGATTGCCGATTTATTAAAATCGGAAGTTTTTGAATTAGGTTGGTTTTTAGGAGTTCCGCAATCAATTTTGGAAGCAAAACCAACTGATGGTTTATTTGGCGATAATAGAAGTGATGAAGATCAAATTGGAGCTTCTTATGATGAATTGGAATGGGCCATGCAACAAGTTGCTGAAGGAAAAAATAATACTGATTTTACGGGAAGAAATCGGGAAGTTGTTGAAATTTATACTCACTTAAACAACGCTAATCAACATAAAATGCAAGCAATTCCAATTTGTTTAGTAAGTGATAAAGTGAAATATTAAACTTCTCTTCCTAATTTATCTGAAAGTAACATTTCTAAACCTTTGTATTTCATAATCAAATCCAACGATTCATTATTATTTCCATTGGTGTTTTCAGAAAATTGATTTTTAAGTTCTGAAATTTTTTGATTGACCAAATTTCTTCTCAAATTCAAAATACAGTCGGTTACTGATTTAACGACTTCGTTTTGATCATCTTTTGGTTTAATTAAAATATCTCTTTTTGCCCAGTTTCCAATCACATGTTTTTCATCTTCCATCAAAATATTAGTTACTTCTTTTGAAATGTCAAATTGAGCATGATTGACTAAAGCATCGCTCACAATTTTTCCATTTTGTTGAAATAAATTGATAATTTCATAGTAAATAGAACGAAACAACTCATGGGTAAATTCAATTTCATCGGCCTGAAGTTGTAAATAAATTTCTTCAAAAACAGAATTGTTATGGATGACTTCTTTTGGCTGATAGCGTCCTCTTTCATCATGTGCATCCTCCCAATCGATAAAATCGAGTTTACTGTTTCCGTGCAACAACAACAATTTAATGATTTCGCGTTCTAAAAATTGTAAAAAGGTTTCTTGCGTTTCTTCTGCGCTTGGTGCTTTTAAAACTTTAAATGATTTCTTTTCAGGAAATGAAGCGCCGTGTAGTTCTTTTAACTCTTTTTTGTGTAATTGAGCTAATTCATTAAATAAAACTTCTTCTGAAATATGCATGAGTTGTGCACATTCTTGCACATATATTTCTCTTTGAATATTGTCAGAAATCTTAGCAATACTGTTAACTATATCACGAATTAAAGCTGCTTTTTTAACTGGATCATTTTTAGCATCTTCTAATAATAAAGAAACTTTATAGTTGATAAAATCTTTCGAGTTGTTTTGTAAATAGTCTTTTAATTCTTCGGATGAAACCTTTTTAGAAAAACTATCGGGATCATCACCATCAGGAAAAGTGAGAACTCTGACGTTCATTCCTTCTTCCAAAATTAGATCAACACCTCTAATAGCGGCTTTAATTCCCGCTGAATCGCCATCAAAAAGAACGGTAATATTATTGGTTAATCTACGAATTAAACGAATTTGTTCTGGAGTTAAAGCCGTTCCAGATGATGCTACCACATTTTCAATTCCAGCTTGATGTAATGAAATAACATCGGTATACCCTTCAACTAAATAACAATTGTCTTCTTTTACGATTTCCTTTTTAGCGTGAAAAATACCATATAATATTTGGCTTTTATGATAAATTTCACTTTCAGGAGAATTGACGTATTTGGCAATATTTTTATCAGCAGATAAGGTTCTGCCTCCAAAACCCAACACACGACCACTCATAGAGTGAATAGGAAACAACACACGACCTTTAAATCGGTCGAATTGTTTGTCTTCTTTTACAATGGTTAGCCCCGTTTTATCTAAATAGTCAAGTTCATAACCTTTTGATAATGCGTCTTTGGTAAAAGCATCCCATTCATCTAGACAATAACCTAGTTGGAATTTTTTAATAATATCTTCTCTATAACCACGCTCTTGAAAGTAAGACAAACCAATTGCTTTACCTTTTGGATGATTAAATAAAATATCTTGAAAATAAAGATTTGCATATTCTGAAACTACAAACAAACTTTCTCGTTCATTATTCTGAAGTTGTTGTTCGGGCGATTCAACCGTTTCTTCAATTTCTATATTGTATTTTTTTGCCAAAAAACGAATAGCTTCTGGATATGAAAAATGTTCGTGTTCCATTAAAAAAGAAAGCACATTGCCACCTTTACCAGAGCTAAAATCTTTCCAAATTTGTTTAGCTGGTGAAACCATAAAGGATGGTGTTCGCTCATCAGAAAAGGGACTTAATCCCTTAAAATTACTTCCCGATTTTTTTAATTGCACAAACTCGCCAATGACCTCTTCTACCCGAGCGGTTTCAAATACGAGGTCAATAGTGTGTTTGGAAATCATTTATTGATGTAGCGTTTCTTTAATAATTTGGTTTTATGATGCTGCTCTTAATTTTTTAAGCGTTGTTTTGGTTAATTTTCCTTCAGCGTAAGATTTTGTTACATGTAACTTTTTCTCATCAGAACTAGGTAATTCAAACATTGCATCAGTTAAAATAACTTCACATAATGAACGTAAACCTCTTGCTCCTAATTTGTATTCTACTGCTTTTTCAACAATAAAATCCAATGCTTTTTTATCAATGGTAAACTCAACATCATCAATAGCAAATAACTTTGTGTACTGTTTTATAATCGAGTTTTTTGGCTCTGTTAAAATAGCGCGTAAGGTTTTGGCATCTAACGGATTCATATAACTCAACACTGGTAAACGACCGATAATTTCTGGAATTAAACCAAAAGCTCTTAAATCGGCTGGAACTATATATTGTAATAAATTATCTTCATCAATTCTGTCATCGCTGATAGAAGCACTATAACCAACAGCTTGCCTATTTAAACGCTTACTGATGATCCTGTCGATTCCAGAAAAAGCACCTCCTGCAACAAATAAAATATCTTTAGTATCAACTTCGATAAATTTTTGTTCCGGATGTTTTCTTCCTCCTTTTGGTGGAACATTTACCAAAGTTCCTTCTAACAATTTCAGTAGAGCTTGTTGAACTCCTTCGCCAGAAACATCTCTTGTAATTGATGGATTATCGCCTTTACGGGCAATTTTGTCTATTTCATCAATAAAAACAATTCCTTTTTCTGCCTTTTTTAAATCGTAATCTGCTGCTTGTAAAAGTCTGGTTAATATGCTTTCAACATCTTCACCTACATAACCTGCTTGTGTTAAAACAGTAGCATCTACAATAGCAAAAGGAACACTTAGCATTTTTGCAATTGTTTTAGCAACTAAGGTTTTTCCAGTACCTGTATCACCCACTAAAATAATATTACTCTTTTCAATTTCAACCTCATTTTCATCATCCGTTTTCTGAAAAATACGTTTGTAATGATTGTAAACAGCTACCGACATTGATTTTTTAGTATCGTCTTGACCTATAATATAAAGATCTAAAAACTCTTTAATTTCTCTAGGTTTTTTTAATTTGAAGTCTGGAACTAATTGCTTTGTCGCCAATTCAGCCGTTTCTTCCAAAACAATTCCGTGAGCTTGTTCAATACATTTGTCACAAATATGGGCATCCATACCTGCAATTAATAAATCTGTTTCTGCTTTTTTACGTCCACAAAACGAACATTCTAATCCTTCCTCTTTTTTCGCCATCTTTATGCGTTTATGTTTTATTTTCTTACTAAAATTTCATCAATCATTCCGTAAGCTTTTGCTTCCTCAGCTTTCATCCAATAATCACGGTCTGAATCAAAAGTCACTTTTTCAAATGTTTGTCCACTATGTTTAGAGATGATTTGATATAATTCATCTTTTAATTTTAAAATTTCACGTGCCGTAATTGCAATATCACTAGCTTGCCCTTGAGCTCCTCCAAGCGGTTGATGAATCATTATGCGCGAATGTGTTAAAGCAGAGCGTTTTCCTTTTTCGCCTGCACACATAATAATGGCAGCCATAGATGCGGCCATACCAGTACAAATAGTTGCTACATCTGGTTTAATAAACTGCATGGTGTCATAAATTCCCAAACCTGCATAAACACCACCTCCAGGAGAATTGATGTAAATGGATATATCTTTAGAAGAGTCTACACTTTCTAAAAACAACAATTGCGCTTGGATAATATTGGCAACATAATCATCAATAGCGGTTCCCATAAAAATGATGCGATCCATCATCAGTCTTGAAAAAACATCCATTTGAGTGATATTCATTTGGCGCTCTT
>JAUYUF010000003.1 GCA_030694835.1 Flavobacteriaceae bacterium
CGTCCTAAGTTGGTTACAGAAACCCCAGCAACTTTACCTTGTAAAGCACTAGCAGCAGAACCAGCAGGTACTTTCGCAATTTCTTCTGCAGAAACAGAAGCAACTGTTACAGATAACTTCTTTTTAGATGTAGCACCTGCAACACCAGTTACAACAACTTCGTCAAGAACATTGGCTCCTGATAAAGTTACATTGATAACATTTACAGCACCTACAGTCTTGGTTTGATTGTCTAAACCAACGTAACTAAATAATAGTTTTGCACCTGTCATAGCTTTGATTGTGTACTTTCCATCAAAATCAGTTACCGTACCTGTATTAGTGCCTTGAATAACAACACTAACTCCTGGTAACGGTCCAGATTCGTCAGAAACAGTCCCTGTAATCGTCTTTTCTTGTGCAAAGGAAATTTGCACTAATAGCGCTAATATTAGCGCCAGAAAACCATTAAACTTTGTTTTCATTGTATAATTATTTGAATTAATTAGCTCAAAAATCTTAAAAAAAAGTTAAATTTCCTAATATTATTAAAGAAGATGTTAATATATGTTAAAAATTAATATTAGTGATTTATTTTATATTAAAAAAATACATTTTATAAAGTGTAAAAAAAAGGCCATCAAATTTGATGGCCTTTTTAAAATTAGTGAGAAAATATTAGAATTTATCCCAGAATAATTTTGTAGTTAATAAATCACCGCCAACTGCAGAAGCAGCTGAAGTATAATTAGTACCATTTAAAGTATGTTCACCTATAGGATAGGTAAACCTTCTTGGAACAACATTAACAACTCCAGTGCCTGGAGCAACTAAAGCTGGGTAATCTAATCTTCTGAATTCTGTCCAAGCATTAAATCCTTGGTTGTACAAAGCTATCCATTTTTGAGTACCGATTTTTTGTTTCCAAGTACCTGCTGCTGTTGTGTAAGCAACTGATGGTTGAGCTAAATAAGCAGCAGCATTTAAAGTAATAGAAGGACTCTTTAAACTATTATAAGTTTGTTGATTATAATCGAATGAAGCTGTAATAGCAGCGTTATAATGCGCTTCTGCAGCAGTAGGGGTCATTCCGCCTAAAGAACGTTCAGCAGCCTCTGCTAACATAAATTTAACGTTAGCATAATCTAATAAAACGTGTGGTAAAGTAGATTCATAGAACATACTTCCTATGTGAGAGAATAATGCATATGAGTTATTAGCACCATATGGGGCTCCTTTGATTACTCCACCAACAGGATCTTTATAGAAAACATTGACTCTAGGATCATTAAGTCCGTTCATTGCATTTACCATTGGAGCAGCAGCCACAAAATCTAAACGTCCACTTTGTACTAAATCAACCCACATTGGGTTAGTGTTAGGAGTAGAGTTTAAGTATTGGAATAAAGCATTATCTCCGTTAGATGTAAATACACCAGAAGTAATAGCAGATGAAACAGTTGAAGCTCCTAAAGTAGCATCAGCATCATAAATCATAAGTCCCATTCTTAATTTAAATGAATTTGCGAATTTTTTCCATTTACCTACATTTCCACCATAAACGATGTCTGCAGATCCAAAACTAGCCCCAGCTGCATCCATTTTGGTGATGGCAGCAGATAAACGAGCGATTAGGTCAACATAAACAGTTTTTCCATCGTCATATTTAGGCAGTACATTGTTAAAATCTAAAGCATCAGTATAAGGGATGTTACCAAAAGTTTCAACTAAGGTAGCATAAGCATATACATTCATCACTTCGATAATTGCTAATTGATTTTTAAGTTTAGTAGCTCCAGCAGTTCCAACAGTTGGAGTTGCAGTTAGAACTTTAGCACTTTCATCTAAATCTTTCAACACATCACGATACATTGCAGCCCAAAGGTTATCTGGAATTTTTCTATCAGTAATGTTATAGTTAGCTTCTTCAGGATAAGTTGTAGCTGTAACCTGTTGAGCAAATTGTCTCCAAACGTTTCTATTAACGTTGATACTCGCCATATAATCTACCATGTTCTTTTGTGCACCAGTGAAAAAAGTTTCACCTGCAGCCACGGTGGCGTTCTTCGTATCTTTATTTAGATCCTCTAAGTTGTCAGAACAAGAGAATGCTAAGAAAAGAGTTAATAATAAAATTGATATTTTTTTCATAATGTACTATTATTAAAATTGAATTTTTACGTTGAAACCTAAGTCACGAGTTGCAGGCATCACACCACTTTGGTATCCTTGTAAATTTCCTGAGCTTAAACCAGCTTCTGGATCAGCGTGAGGCATGTTTTTGTCTATAATCCAAAGATTAGAACCGATTATGCTTAATTGTACTGAGCTAACAAAACTATTTTCCAATACTTTTGAAGGAACAGTGTAAGAGAATGCAACTTCTCTTAATTTAACATAAGAAGCATCGTAAATGTGTTGTTTACTTACAGCTCTTGAATATCCTAATGCATGACCATAGAAGTCAAAATTAGATACTAACGCGTTTGGAGTACCATCTGCTCTTACACCAGGTAAGATGATTCCACCACCTTGAGATAATGGAGCACGTTTTTCTTTACCATTGAAGTTTAAACCTGCAGTTTCAGCGTATAAACCTGTAGCATAACCATACCAAGTATCCAAAGAGAAAATATCTCCACCTTTCTGAACATCAATTAAGAAACTCAAATTAAAGTTTTTGTAACTGAATTTATTGTTAATACCTCCATTCCAATCAGGATTCATATTACCAATAACATTATTGGTAGTAGTAGATTTTTGGTAAACAGCTCCTCTCGATCCGCCAGGAATAACAATTGGTTGTCCATTTTCATGGTAAACAAAAGTAGTTCCTTGGATAGTTCCGTAAGGTTGCCCTACAGTTGCATTAATAGTAATACCACCTTGGAAAGATCCTAATTGTAAGTTTTTCACTTCTTCATATAATGAAATTACTTTATTCTCATTTTTAGCCCAGTTTACATTGATATCCCATTTGAAATTATCATTTTTAAAAGGAGTTGCAAATAAAGAAAGCTCAATACCTTTATTTTCAATTTCCCCAGCATTTACCCATTTTTTTGAATAACCTGTAGCAGTAGAAATTGAAACATCCATAATTTGATTTATCGTATTAGTTTTGTACCAAGAGAAATCAAATCCTAAACGTTTTTGTAAGAAAAACATCTCTAAACCAGCTTCAATACTTTCTGTATTTTCAGGTTTTAAATTTGGATTTTTCTTAATGCTATTTACAGAATATATTTGATTAGCTCCGTATGGATCTGGTTTTGTTAAAACATCAATAGTTTGTGCAAAACCTGCACCGCTTCCAACTTCAGCATAATTTAAACGTACTTTACCAAATGATAACCAGTCAGCTTTTACTAATTCAGAGAAAATTACACTGGTTGCAATTGATGGATATAAATATTTACTATCATCTACTGGTAAAGTTGAAGAATGATCTTGTCTAAGTGTAGCATCAAGATAGAATGTTTTGTTATATCCTAAAGACATCATACCATAAATACCATCAACACCCACTTTTGCAGCACCTTCAGTTGGAGCTGATGGAATACCTATTGAGTTAGAGATGGCAAAAAGACGATCTACAATTAATCCACCATTAGTGGCTGCATAAATCGATTTTGAATCTGTTCTTCTGATGTTTGTACCTATAACACCATTTAAGTTAATTTTTTCAGTTAAATCTTTATTAAAAGACAACATGGCGTCATAGTTTAACTCAGTAAAGTCAACATTATAACGAGAATATTTCGCAGTTGGATTACTATGGTTGTTAATTCTTTCTTCTTGAATATAAGAATACGTATCAACAGAAGCTTTTCCTTCTATAGATAACCAATCATTGATTTTATAGTTTAAGCCCATGTTTCCAAAGAAACGATTTCTACTATCTGATTGGTAGTTTTCATAACGTGCCCAGTATGGGTTATCCCAATAAATCGGAGCAGGATCATCATACCAAGATGGATTCCAAGTTACGTTTCTTCTAGTTTTAAAGTAGATATCCTTTAATTCTTTAACATCTACGTTAGTTTGCCACCATTGTCTGAATGAAGTAATAATATTGTCACTGTATCCAGTTTCATTACGACCTTTAGCATCAGATTTTACATAGTTTGCACTAGCGGAAACGGTTAATTTGTCATTTAATTTTGACATAGCATTTAAAGAGAACGTATTTCTTCTTAAATCACTATTTGGCATTAAACCGTTTTGTAAGAAATTAGTGTAAGAAAAACGATATGAACCGGTATCTGTACTTCCAGACATAGAAACGTTGTTATTATAAGTAACAGGAGTTTCAAAAAACTCAATTGGTCCATTTGCTGCAGCAACCCAAGGTCTTTTTTGTAAATAGTAAGGAGAATCTGGATCTAAGGCATTCCAATGGTAAACCATTAAATTTGGATCAAATTTACCCCCAAAAGAAGCATCTTCAGTAAGTGGAACGATTAAATCATCAATTCCGTCACCATCAACGTCACCTTCGTCAAAATACCCTGTGTTTCCATAATAAGCTCCGTATCCAGAACCATAATCTTTTTGATATTTCACAAAAGTTGATTTGTCAATAGAACCAACAGTAATACCAGAATTTACAGTAATGTCAACTTTATTATTTTTTGTTCCCTTTTTGGTAGTAATAATAATCGCACCATTAGCAGCTCTTGAGCCGTATAGTGCAGTTGCAGCTGCTCCTTTTAATACATTGATAGACTCGATATCATCAGAGTTGATATCTGATGCAAAGTTACCGTAGTCAAATCCACCTCTAGCTTGTTGCTGTGAAGCAGCATTTAAGTTAGCATTACTCATAGGTACACCATCAACTACGAATAAAGCTTGGTTATCTCCAGTTAAGGAAGTATTACCACGAATTACAACGTTAGTAGATCCACCCATATTGGTGTTTCTTTTAATCTGTACCCCAGCAACTTTACCCGATAAGGCATTTGCTAAGTTGTCAGATTTTACTGTAGACACATCATCTCCACCAACCGATTGAGATGCGTAACCAAGAGATTTTTTCTCTCTAGAAATACCTAGAGCAGTAACAACTACCTCTTCAAGAACTTGCGCTCCTGTCATTTTTACATTAATCACATTTGCAGCACCAACAGTTTTAGTTTGAGAATCCATTCCCACATAACTAAACTGTAATACAGCACCTGTTTTTGCTTTCAAGGTGTACTTACCATCAAAATCGGTAACTGTACCTGTGTTTGTGCCTTGAACAAGAACACTAACACCCGGTAAAGGACCTGATTCATCTGAAACCGTACCCGTAATAGTCTTTTCTTGTGCAAACGAAATTTGCACGAATAGCACTAATAATAGCGCCAGAATACCATTAAACTTTGTTTTCATTGTATAATTATTTGAATTAATTGCTTCAAAAGTCCTAAAATTATGTTAATAAAACAACAAAAAATAACAATATTTTAATATAAATTTTAAAATTGATTGATTGGTGTTAAAAAAAAG
>JAUYUF010000007.1 GCA_030694835.1 Flavobacteriaceae bacterium
GAGAGAATATGATTGCTCTCGAAAATATAACTTTCATCTGGATTAAATAGTGTAATATCAGCAATTTCATTTTCAGCTATTTTTGGTATTTTAATATTAAAAATTTGACGAGGTTTAGAGGTAATATTTTCAATGAAATCATCAGTTTTTAAAATAGAATTGACAGCGCCATAAAAACTTTCTAACCCAATAGTACCGTTTTTAGCCATTTGAAACTCTATTTTTTTATGTTCAATATCAATAGGGCAGTGGTCACTGGTTATAAAATCTATGGTTCCATCTTTTATGCCTTTTAACAAAGCTTTTTGATCTGATGGAGTTCTTAAGGGAGGAAGTATTTTAAAGTTAGTATTAAAATCTTTTAGTTCATGATCGTTGAGAAATAAATGATGAATAGCAACACTACAACTAACATTTAATCCTTTTGATTTTGCTTTTCTGATGAGGTTTACTGAACCTTCAGTAGAAATTGTTGGAATATGTAATCTCCCGCCAGTATATTCTAGAATAGCTAAATCTCTAGTTATTTGTAATTCTTCAGCAAAATTTGGAATTCCTCTCAAACCCAACATAGTACTGTTCTCACCTTCATTTATTAATCCTGCTCCAGCAATATCTTTATGATGTGGATAACTCATCACAATTCCTCCAAAACTTTGAGAATATTGTAGCGCAATTTTGAGTAAATTAGCATTGTTGAGACTTTTTTTGTAATCGCCAAAAGCAATAGCACCAGAGTTTTTTAAATCATATAATTCGGTTAATTCTTTTCCTTCAAAATTTTTAGTTAAACTGCCAATTGGATAAAGTTGAGTGGCAGTTTTTTTAGATTTGTTGATTAAAAATTCAATGATAGATTTATTGTCAACAATAGGGTAAGTATTTGGATTGAGAGCAATTCCTGTAAATCCACTATGAGCAGCTACTTTTAAACCATTTGCTAAAGTCTCTCTTTCTTCATATCCAGGTTCTCCAAAAGAAACGCTCCCATCAAACCAGCCAATAGAAACATGTAGATTTGGTAATTCAACAATTTTATATGGATCAGAATGTTGAATTTTTGGAGCAATTTTCTTTATAACTCCACTTTCTATTAAAATATCGTTGATTGAATTATGAAGTTCAGAATTTGGTTGAATGATAGTGGCCGATTTTAATAATACATTCATAGTTGATCTGTTGGAAAAATTAATATAGATAAATAATTTGTGAAGTAAATGGTGAAAAATAGAGCTGAAAAAAAGCTATTTGAAATAGTACGATTTGAGATTTTATAAAATGTAAAATAGGTCAACATTTTAGAAAGATTTATCAAAGATAAAAAAATCTGTTGTTAAATCTGTGAAAAATAATTTTTAAGTATTGCTTTTGCATAATGACTTGCAATTTCATTGGCAAAATTTTGGAAATCGATATGAGAATTGTCCATAGCTTTATCAGAAATAATTCTGATAATTGAAAATGGAATATTGTATTCATAGCAAACTTGAGCAATAGCAGCACCCTCCATTTCTATACAATCAGCTTGAGGTAAATCTATTAATAAATCAGTAATTTTTTCTTTAGAGGAGATAAACTGATCACCACTTAAAATAGTTCCTTGTATCATTTTTGGAGCAATGATGTTGAAATCTCTTGCTTTTTCTGACGGAATTAATTGATTGAAATTACTTATAAAATTTTCTGTTGCCACTATTAATTTCTGATTTTGTTGTGGTTCAAAACCTAGTTTGTTTAATAGCGGAATTTCAAACTTTGGATATAAGGGTGAAG
>JAUYUF010000018.1 GCA_030694835.1 Flavobacteriaceae bacterium
TATTAAACAAAATATTTAGTTTTTTTAATTTAATGTTTAACAAAATTATAGTTTATAAAAATCTTACTACAAAATCAAATAATGATTGTATTAAGGTGTTTGATTTTCTAAACTTATATCATCAAATAAGAGTGTAGTGAATTTCTAATTTTAGAATTAATTAAAAGAGATATTAAAATTTAGAAAACATTAAAAAATGAAAACAAAATATTTAGACTTTATCAATCAATCATATGACTTTCCTCAAGAAGAATTTGAAGTAAAAGATGGAAATCTGTTTTTTCACAATGTTGATTTGATAGAATTAATAAAAAAACACGGAACGCCATTAAAATTTGCTTATTTACCTCAAATATCTAACAATATACAGAGAGCTAAGAAGTGGTTCAAAGCTGCAATGAGAAAACATGAATATCAAGGCAAGTATTTTTACTGCTATTGCACTAAAAGTTCTCACTTTTTACATGTTTTAGATGAAGCTCTTAAGAATGAAATCCATATAGAAACTTCTTCAGCTTTTGACATTGATATTGTTAAGAAGTTAAAAAAAGACGGGAAAATTACTAATAAAACTTACGTTGTTTGTAATGGTTTTAAACGTGATGAATATATTTCTAATATCGCTGATTTAATTAATAATGGACATAAAAACACCATTCCAGTTATTGATAATTATGAAGAATTAAGCTTATTAGAAGAAGAAATAAATGTTCCGTTTCAAGTAGGAATTAGAATAGCTTCTGAAGAAGAACCAAAATTTGAGTTTTATACCAGCAGATTAGGAATTGGATATAAAAATATAGTCCCTTTTTATCGTAAAAACATTGCTGATAATGATAAAGTTAAGCTTAAAATGTTGCACTTTTTCATCAATACAGGAATCAAAGACACAGCTTATTATTGGAATGAACTTTCAAAATGTTTGAAAGTATATGTAAATCTAAAAAGAGAGTGTGAAGAATTAGATAGTTTAAATATTGGAGGAGGTTTTCCAATTAAAAATTCCTTAGCTTTTGAATATGATTATGAGTATATGGCAGATGAAATCATCAATCAAGTTAAAACTTTTTGTGATGAAGCAGAAGTGCCAATGCCACATATTTTTACAGAATTTGGAAGTTTTACAGTAGGTGAAAGTGGAGGAATGATTACAGAAGTTCTTTATCAAAAACAACAAAATGATCGTGAGTTATGGAATATGGTAAATTCATCATTTATTACAACCTTACCAGATTCTTGGGCAATTAATAAACGTTTCATTATGTTGCCAGTAAATAGATGGAATGATAATTATGAGCGTGTTTTATTAGGTGGTTTAACTTGCGATAGTGATGATTATTACAATTCAGAACAACATATGAACGCCATATATATGCCAAAATATAATGCTGATAAGCCTTTATATATTGGTTTTTTTAATACAGGAGCATATCAAGAAAGTATTGGTGGTTTTGGTGGACTTCAACACTGTTTAATTCCCCAACCCAAATATGTTTTGATTGATGAATATGGAAACGTAGAAGTTTTTAAAGAGCAACAAACCCCTGATGAAATGCTTAAAATATTAGGATATTAAATAAGATTAATAATAATAAACTATGATTTACAAAGGTAATTATGCTGGTATTGAAGATAAATATGCTTCATTAGACACTGCAAAAATTGTCCTAATTCCAGTTCCTTATGATGGAACAAGTACGTGGGTAAAAGGTGCGGACAAAGGTCCCGAAGCATTTTTAAAAGCTTCAGAAAATATGGAGCTTTATGATATTGAAACCAATAGCGAAGTTTACAAAAAAGGAGTTTATTTAGCACCTGCTATTACAGAGAATTCTACACCAGAGAAAATGGTTGAAGCTGTTCATAAAACCACTAAAAATTACATCAAACAAGATAAGTTTGTAACAATTTTTGGAGGTGAACATTCTGTTTCAATAGGAACAATTCGTGCTTTTAATGAATGTTTTGACAACTTAACCGTTGTTCATATTGATGCTCATGCTGATTTAAGATCTGATTATCAAGGTACAACATGTAATCATGCCTGCGCTGTTTATGAGGCAAGTAAAAACACAAATCTTATTCAGGTTGGAATTAGAAGTATGGATATTGAAGAAAGAGACCATATGGATGAATTTCAAACATATTTTGCTCATGATATTCAAAGTGATGAAGATTGGATGGAAGATGCAGTGCATAAAATGACGAATAATGTATTTATTACTTTTGATTTAGATGCATTTGATCCATCAATAATGCCCTCAACAGGAACTCCTGAACCAGGGGGATTATATTTTTATGAAACACTTGAGTTTTTAAGAATGATTTATAGAAAGAAAAATGTTGTAGGATTTGATATTGTTGAGTTGTGCCCAAATGAGCAGGAGAAATCATCAGATTTTCTTGCTGCGAAATTATATTATAAAATGTTAAGCTATAAATTTAATTTAAACGAAGAGGATGACGAGTAAAGGACCTATTACTAATTTTATTGAAAAATATTATTTACATTTTAACGCAGCTGCTTTAGTAGATGCTTCTAAAGCTTATAATGAGCAGTTAGAAAGTGGTGCTAAAATGTTAGTTTCGCTTGCAGGAGCTATGAGTACAGCAGAGTTAGGAAAAATATTTGCTGAGATTATTAGACAAGATAAAGTGCAAATAATTTCTTGTACTGGCGCTAATTTAGAAGAAGATATCATGAACTTGGTGGCGCATTCACATTATAAAAGAGTTCCAAATTACCGCGATTTAACACCGCAAGATGAGTGGGAATTATTAGAGCAAGGATTAAATCGTGTTACAGATACTTGTATTCCAGAAGAAGAAGCTTTTAGAAGATTACAAAAGCATATTCATAAAATTTGGAAAGATGCAGAAGATAGTGGTGAAAGATATTTTCCACATGAATTTATGTATAAAATGCTTTTATCAGGTGTTTTAGAAGAATATTATGAAATTGATATCAAAGATAGTTGGATGTTTGCAGCGGCCAAAAAGAATTTACCAATGGTAGTTCCTGGCTGGGAAGATAGTACTATGGGAAATATTTTTGCTTCTTACGTTTTAAAAGGAGAATTAAAAGCATCAACCATGAAATCAGGAATTGAGTATATGACTTTTTTAGCTGATTGGTATACTCAAAATTCACAAAAAGGAATTGGTTTCTTCCAAATAGGTGGTGGTATTGCTGGTGATTTTCCGATATGTGTAGTGCCAATGTTATATCAAGATATGGAAAGAACAGATACGCCTTTTTGGAGTTATTTTTGTCAAATATCAGATTCTACTACAAGTTATGGTTCTTATTCAGGAGCTGTTCCAAATGAGAAAATTACTTGGGGAAAATTGGATATCAATACACCAAAATTTATCATTGAATCAGATGCTACAATTGTAGCGCCACTTATTTTTGCACATTTACTGAACTATTAAAAAATTGCACCACTATGAGACGTATTATTGTAGATTATAAGAAATTAACTAACGAGATTTTGAAAATGATTTCAGAACGTTATCCTGATGGATATAACGATAATGATATTATTGTTTTTAGAAACAAAGACAATGAAATTATTGAAGCTATTGAAGTAAAAACTGAAGACACGATTTACTTAGTTAAAGTAGGAAAAAAATTAGCAGATTCTTTAGAAGTATATTTGAATTCTGATGATGATGATATCGATGGTGTTGATGATGAAGTTAAAGTTATCAGTGACAAAGATTTAAGTTTGGATGGAATTGATGACGCCGACGATGACGATGATGACACCGATGATGACGATGATGTTGATACTTCAGATGAAGATGATGACGAAGATGAGGATTAAAACTCAATCATATTAAAATGACACTACCCCTATAATTTGTGTAAGTTAAAATAACTTACACAAATTTTGAGATAGTGCTAACCTAAGTAAGTTAATAAAATTTTACTTCTAGAGGTGTGTTTTAATCTACGAATAGCTTTTTCTTTAATTTGACGAACGCGTTCTCTTGTTAACAAAAAGGTTTCCCCTATCTCTTCAAGAGTCATTGGATGTTGATCTCCTAAACCAAAATACAATCTGATAACATCTGATTCTCTCGGAGTTAATGTTTCTAATGCACGTTCAATCTCAATTCTTAATGATTCGTGTAAAAGTGCACGATCGGGATTTGGAGATTCTCCAGAACGTAAAACATCATATAAATTAGAATCTTCACCTTCAACTAAAGGAGCATCCATAGATACGTGACGACCAGAATTTTTCATAGATTCTTTTACATCACTAACGGTCATATCAAGTTTTTTAGCAATCTCTTCAGCAGATGGTGGGCGTTCTTGTTCTTGTTCAAGAAACGCATACATTTTGTTAATTTTATTGATAGAACCAATTTTATTTAAAGGTAAACGAACAATACGAGACTGTTCAGCTAAAGCCTGAAGTATAGATTGTCTAATCCACCAAACAGCATATGATATAAATTTAAATCCACGAGTTTCATCAAATCTCTTAGCCGCTTTAATTAAACCTAAATTACCTTCATTTATTAAATCAGGAAGTGTAAGTCCTTGATTTTGATATTGTTTGGCTACTGATACAACAAATCTAAGATTAGCCTTAGTTAATTTTTCAAGTGCTCTATTATCTCCTGCTTTAATTTTTTGAGCTAATTCTACTTCCATTTCAGCAGTAATTAATTCAACTTTACCAATTTCTTGCAAGTATTTATCTAACGACGCGGTCTCTCTGTTGGTTACTTGCTTTGTAATTTTTAACTGTCTCATTTATTTATTGTTAAATTTTATAAAATTAAGGTGTCTGTTGCATTATACGTTGATAAACGTAAAAATGTTACAATAGATTGTAATTATATTTTTTAATTTTAGATTTATGTATGATTATTGTTTGTAAACAGTGTAAGTATGTGAAAAATATATTCTTTTTAATATTGTTTAATTTTATGACAAAAAAAAGAGAAATTTTAAATTTCTCTTTTTTTAATTGATAAATGTCTGTAAAATAATTACTTTTTATCGCCTTTATTTTCGTTGTTATCTCTATTTTCTCTTGGAGGTCTAGGCAATAAAGCTTTTCTTGATACTTTATCCTTTCTGTTTTTTGGATCTACTCCTAAATACTTCACCAAAAATACATCACCCATTTTCACCACATCAGTTACATTTTCTGTACGTTCCCAAGCTAATTCAGAAACGTGAAGTAATACTTCGTTTCCAGGAGCCTGTGTATATTCTACAACAGCCCCAAAATCAAGAAGTTTTATTACTTTAACTTCATAAGATTCACCAACTTGAGGTTTGAAAATGATTGAATCAATTTTAGCAAGAACTTTTGCAATTCCATCAGGATCTGTACCTAAGATTTCTACTTCGCCTTTTTCATCTACTTCATTAATTACAATTGTAGTTCCCGTAGCTTTTTGTAATTCTTGAATTACTTTTCCGCCAGGTCCAATCAATGCTCCAATAAAGTTTCCGGGAATGATAACTTTAATAATTTTAGGGGCATAAGTTTTAACATCAACTCTTGGTTTATCAAGCGTTTCAACTAGTTTTTCTAAAATATGTAAACGTCCATCACGAGCTTGTGCTAAAGCTTTTTCCATAATATCATAAGCTAAACCTTCAATTTTGATATCCATTTGGCAAGCGGTAATTCCATCTGCAGTTCCGGTTACTTTAAAATCCATATCGCCTAAATGATCTTCATCACCTAAAATATCAGATAAAACAGCAAAACGATCTCCATCTGTAATCAATCCCATTGCAATACCTGAAACTGGTTTAATCATTTGAACTCCAGCATCCATTAAAGCTAATGTTCCTGCACAAACAGTTGCCATAGAAGAAGAACCGTTAGATTCTAGAACTTCAGAAACAATTCGAATTGTATATGGATTTTCAGCAGGAATCATGTTTTTTAAAGCACGTTGCGCTAAGTTACCATGTCCAACTTCTCTTCTAGATGTTCCTCTTAATGGTTTTGCTTCACCAGTTGAAAAAGGAGGGAAGTTATAATGTAAATAGAATTTTTCTTCACCTTGCTCTGATGGAGAATCAATTTGATTTGCTTCTCTTGAAGTACCTAAAGTAACAGTTGCTAAAGCTTGTGTTTCACCTCTTGTGAAAATAGCAGAACCATGAACTCTTGGTAAATAATCTACTTCACACCAAATTGGTCTTATTTCAGTAGTTTTTCTACCGTCTAAACGAGTTCCTAAATCTAGTGTTACGTTACGAACTGCTTCTTTATTAGTTTTGTAGAAATATTTAGAAACTAAATCTCCATTTTCCGCTAATTCTTCTTCTGTAAACAACGCTTTTACTTCTTCTTTTACATCAGCAAATGCAGCAGTACGCTCTTGTTTAGATGAACCTACTTTAGCGATATTATAAATTTTATCATAAGCAGCCGCTTTTACTTTAGCATAAATAACTTCGTCTTCTCTTTCTTCATCGTAAGTACGCGTTTCTTTTTTACCAATTGCAGCTACTAATCTTTCTTGTGCAGCAATTTGAATTTTGATAGCTTCGTGTGCAAATTTAATGGCTTCAACCATTTCTTTTTCAGAAATTTCTTTCATTTCACCTTCTACCATTGCAATAGAATCCTTAGAAGCTCCAATCATCATATCAATATCTGATAAATCTAATTGTTGTTTACTTGGATTGATGATGAATTGACCATCTACTCGTGCAACACGAACTTCTGAAATCAACGTTGAAAAAGGAATGTCAGAAAGTGCTAATACAGTTGATGCGGCTAAACCAGCCATTGCATCTGGCATTACATTTTCATCATGAGACATTAACTGAATCATTATTTGTGTTTCAGCATGATAATCATCTGGGAAAAGCGGACGTAATACACGGTCAACTAATCTCATTGTCAAAACTTCACTGTCGCTTGGTCTTGCTTCTCTTTTAAAGAATCCTCCAGGGAATCTTCCTGCTGCTGCAAATTTTTCTCGATAATCTACCGTTAAAGGTAAAAAATCTACTGGGCTAGCTTTTCTTGCTGATACTACTGTTGCAAGCAACATAGAATCTCCCATTCTAACCACCACGGATCCATCCGCTTGTTTGGCTAATTTTCCTGTTTCTAAAGAAATGGTTCTTCCATCTCCTAGATCAATAATTTCTTGGAATACGTTAGGAATCATAATTAATTTTTACTTATTAAACAATTGGTTTTACTGTAGTTGTGTGTTGTTACGGTTTCCAATGAAAAGTTTAATAGTACTTTTTTTAATAAAAAAGAGGCAAATTTATGCCTCTTTTATGAGTTTCGAATTATTTTCTTAATCCTAATTCGGCAATAATTGCACGGTATCTGGTAATATCAGATTTGATTAAATAATCAAGTAAACTTCTTCTTTTACCTACCAACTTAACTAAGGCTTTTTCAGTATTGAAATCCTTTTTGTTTTTTTGTAAATGTTTGGTTAAGTGATTGATTCTAAAGGTAAATAATGCAATTTGACCTTCTGATGAACCCGTGTTGGTTTCAGAATTTCCGTGTTTTTTGAAAATCTCAGTTTTCGTTTCTTTAGTTAAATACATGCTAACATTAAGTTATAAATTAATAATTTTTATGTATCGATTGTATATCGAGCTGCAAAGATATAATTATTATTGTGAAATAGCAAAGTTTGTAAAAAACTCAAATTTTAGTTATAGAAATTTTAATCAAACTTGCGAAACGTTAGTTCGTGAATACCAAAAAGAAAAATAAATAACGAATGAACAATTCCATATGACAATAAAAGATAATAAAATATTCACATATGAAATACAATTGATTGTGTTGAAATCCTATTTTGTAATTTTTTAACTTTTTTTTAACTTTGATTAAACCATCTTAACTTAGGATGGTCTAATCGGTATAAACTTTAAACTTAAACTCCAAAAATTATGAAACAAACAAAATTTAAAAT
>JAUYUF010000020.1 GCA_030694835.1 Flavobacteriaceae bacterium
CATAAAATTAAAGGAAAATATCTTCAATTGTACCTAAATGAGTTCGTTTATAAGCTTAACAGAAGATATTTTGAAGAAAAATTATTCGATAGGCTAGTAATAGCAAGCATTACAGGGTTATGATAGAAAACGGACAATCAGAATTAAAATTAAAATATTGTAAAAAATAGCAACAGGTTTGATTATCGTTGTTGTTTTTTTTGCAATACATGTTTCTTTCCAACTCAAGCAATCTATTAAAATTTCTTTTTCTTTAACAAATAATTAAGAGAGTATTTGAATCGGTTTAATAACTTAGAACTTTTAATTTATTAAAACCAAACTTTTATATTATGCTCCATAAATTTAGTATCTGTATGCTAACAGTATTCATGTTAGTTGGATTTTCACCAAACATTAATGCACAAAAAAAGAAAAAGAAAAGTGACACAACTGAAATACCCACACCGCCACCAAAACCAAAAAAAGGAGCAATTGAGCCTTACTCTAAAGTAATAACTTCAGAGGCAAAAACAGATGAAGGATTATTTAAAGTTCATTTTTTAGATGAAGCTTATTTTTTCGAAATTCCAGATAGTTTATTTGAAAGAGAAATGTTAATGGTTACCAAAATTGCAAAAAACACTTCTAATGATAGAACCTTTGGAGGTCAAGAAACAGAAACTCAAGTATTACGGTGGCAAAAGAAAGAAAAAACTGTTTTGTTAAGAGTTGTTTCTCACAATATTGTTGCCAACGAAGATTTACCCATACATGAAGCAGTTGTAAATTCAAATTTTGAACCTGTACTTTTTACCTTTCCAATAAAAGCATTTAGTGAAGATAAATCAGCGACTGTTATCGATGTCACAGATTTGTTTTCAACAGATATTCAACCACTTGGTTTACCCGAATCTATTCGAAAATTGTATAAAATAACTAGATTAGATGCCAAAAATTCTTTCATTGAAACTATCAAAAGTTATCCTTTAAATATTGAAACACGTCACGTAAAAACATATGCTGCAAGCGAACCTCCTTCTAATTCTAGTACGGGTACGGTTTCTGTAGAAATGAATAATTCTATGATTTTACTACCAAAAACACCTATGATGCGTAGAACGTTCGACGAGCGAGTTGGCTGGTTTACATCAAGTCAAACAGATTATGGTTCTGAAGCTCAAAAAAGTGAAAAAGTTACCTTTTTGGATCGTTGGAGATTAGAAGTTAAAGATGAAGATATTACTAAATTTAAAAATGGTGAATTGGTTGAACCAAAAAAGCAAATTGTATATTATATAGATAGGGCTACTCCTGTAAAATGGGTGCCATTTATTAAACAAGGCATCGAAGATTGGCAAGTTGCATTTGAAGCTGCTGGTTTTAAAAATGCAATAATTGCTAAAGATCCACCCACCAAAGAAGAAGACCCTGAATGGAGTCCTGAAGATGTTAGGTATTCTGTAGTTCGATATTTAGCTTCTCCAATTCCTAACGCTAATGGGCCACACGTGAGCGACCCACGCTCGGGTGAAATATTAGAATCTGATATAAATTGGTATCATAATGTAATGAGTTTATTACAAGGTTGGTTTTTTGTTCAAACCGCTGCAATAAATCCAGCGGCTCAAAATGTTGAATTTGATGATGCTGTAATGGGACGATTAATTAGATTTGTTTCTTCACATGAAGTTGGTCATACGCTTGGGTTACCACATAATATGGGAAGTAGCGCTTCTTATCCTGTTGATTCATTAAGGTCTGCAGCTTTCACTAAAAAACATAGCACTGCTCCTTCTATTATGGATTATGCTCGCTTTAATTATATAGCTCAACCTGGTGATAAAGATGTTGCTCTAATGCCAAATATTGGTGTCTATGATAAATACGCTATTAGTTGGGGTTATAGACCTATTCTGGAAGCAAAAACACCAAAAGATGAAAAGGAAATATTAGATAATTGGATTTTAAAACATGCAGGTGATAAATGGTACCGTTTTGGGCATCAACAAGCTGGAAGTGTTATAGATCCAAGTTCTCAAACCGAAGATTTAGGGGATGATGCAATAAAAGCAAGTGCTTATGGAATAGCGAATTTAAAAAAAATTGTCCCAAATCTAATAAAATGGACCTCCGAAAAAGGTAAAAATTATGACGATTTAGAAACTATGTATGGTCATTTAATTGGGCAATTGAGCCGATATATGGGTCACGTTTCATCCAATATTGGTGGTGTTTATGAAAATTACAAAACTTCAGATCAGGCAGGACTTGTTTATTCTCATGTTCCTAAAGAGCATCAAATTAATTGCTTGAATTTCGTAAATACACAATTATTCCAAACTCCTAATTGGTTAATAGACAAAGAAATAATTGGAAGAACAGAGTATTCTGGAATTACAGAAAGAATAAGAGGTGTTCAAACAAGAACTTTAAATAACATATTAGATTTAGGTAGAATGATGCGAATGGTGGAAAACGAAACGTTAAATGGATCAAAATCGTATACGTTAGTTTCTATGATGAGCGATTTAAGAAACGGCATTTGGTCTGAACTTAAAACCAATAAGTCTATTGACACATACAGACGAAACTTGCAAAGAGCCCATGTAGAGCGTTTAGCAGAATTAATGGTTGCAAAAGATGTAAAAATCACAAGAAAGTCTAGCTACGTTAAAACAACAGAAGTTACAGTAAAAGAATCCGACATTATACCTGTAGTTCGTGGAGAGTTATCTAGAATTAAAAACGATGCTGCTCGTGCAGCAATAATTTCTACAAACACTATTACAAAATATCATTTACAAGATATTTCAAAAAGAATAGAGGGAATTTTAGATCCAAAATAAAAAAGAAGCCGTCTCAATATTAAATTTTGAGACGGTTTTTTTATTTCTATTCAATTTCGGATATTTTTTATTTTTATGAATAAGGCAAAAATTGTCCTTAAGAAGCAATTTTCTTTCTTAAATTGTGTCCTAATGCC